>JAULYU010000248.1:0-11309 GCA_032117735.1 Microbacteriaceae bacterium | reverse complement strand
CCGGTGTAGATGGGGAGTCCACCACCGAGCTCGTGAGCGTTGGTGATGTTGAGGAACAAGAGGACGACCGACATGTAGCCCTGCGCGTACTGCTGCTGGTCTACGGCGAAGGCCATCTTTCCGTCCTTGATTGCGGTGAGTGCGTCAGCCGACATGTCGACGGTACCGATGATCGCGTTGCGACCAGTGGCGTCCGAAGCAACGAGTGCTGCACCGGTTGCGATGTCTGCGTTGAGCGCGAAGATAGCATCGATGGCCGGGTCGGCCTCGAGTGCTGCCTGGATCTTGGTAGCCGAACCAGCGAGGTCAGCGAGTCCACCGTCGATGTTGAAGTCAATGACTTCACCCGAGAAGGTCTCACGAGCACCCTGGCAACGGTCGGTCAGACCCGAGTTCGCTGCTTCCTGAATGGGGCAGAGAATCTTGGTTGCACCGAGGTCGTTGAAGCGGAGTCCCGCTTCGCGACCCGCAACGATTTCGTCCTGACCAACGTGCGTGAACGCACCGAGGTCGCGGAACACCGAGGAACCGGAGTTCATCGTAACGGTGGGGATACCAGCGGCGGCCGCGGCGAGCATTGCGTCCGTGATGGCGCCAGCATCGGGAGCCGAAGCTGCGATACCCTGACATCCACCCGAGATACCGGCTTCAATGGTCGAAGCCTGCTTTGCCGAGTCGTTCGTCGAACCCTGGTAGTCAACCGTGATTCCGAGGTCTGCCGCAGCAGCTTCGGCACCGGCCTGTGCGACCGACCAGAACGTTCCACCGTCACCGTGCGTGTAGACACAGATCTTGATGTCAGCGTTTCCACCTGCAACGGGTTCGGTGTCGCCACCGGCCGTTGCACAGCCCGCGAGTGCGAGCGATGATACCGCGGCGATTACCGCGAATTTCTTCCAGGACATAGAAGCCTCTCTTCCTTGAGTTTGTAACTTGTCCTTCTCACACCTAGGGCGGTGCGAGACGGTTCAACTATGTCATATCAAAGTCGGGTTGTAGAGTGCAGGCACGTCACCGTTACCGAATCGGTATAAGAGCACCATGTGGTTCGGCACAACCCCTCGGGAAAGGACACCATTTCATCGTGAACGCCAAAATCGCCGGAGCGCCCATCTCGTGGGGCGTGTGTGAGGTCCCCGGTTGGGGCCACCAAATCAGCCAGTCCCGCGTCCTCCGCGAGATGACCGAACTCGGCTTCAGCGCCTGCGAATTCGGCCCGCTCGGGTTCCTTCCCGTCGATGCCGCCGGTCGCGTTGCGACGCTGCGCGAACACGGAATGTCCGCGGTCGGCGGTTTTGTTCCGGTACTTCTTCACGACGAGGCGCACGACCCGACGCCCGAAATCCGCGCCGAACTCGAGGTGTTCCGCGCCGCGGGAGCCGAAGTCATGGTTCTCGCCGCCAGCAGCGGCGGCGACGGATACGACACCCGTCCCGTGCTCACCGGCGAACAATGGGACACGCTCTTTCGGCACCTCACCGAACTCGAAGCCCTCGCCGCGGAATACGGGGTGCTCGCGGTCATCCACCCCCACGTCGGAACGATGGTGGAAACGAAAGACGACATCGAGCGGGTTCTCGCCGGCTCGTCGATCGGATTCTGTCTCGACACCGGACACATGTTCATCGGAGGCACCGATCCGGTCGAGTTCGCGCGCGACCACGCCGACCGCGTGAAACACGTTCACGCCAAAGACGTCAACCTGTCAATCGCGCACCGGGTCAAGGCGGGCGACCTGACCTACTACGACGGCGTCATCGCGGGGATGTACGTGCCGCTTGGACAGGGCGACGTCGACATTGCCTCGATTGTCCGATCGCTGGAGTCGGCGGGGTACACGGGGTGGTACGTCCTCGAGCAGGACAACGTCGTGACAACGGAACCGGCCCAGGACGCTGGACCCGCCGTGGACGCACGCATCAGCGTCGACTACCTGCGGTCGCTACTCGGCGAATAAACCACTTACAACGTGCCGTCAACCGAGACGGACACGCCCGTTCGGGCGGATTCCGTCGCCGCGTCCGCGAGGATGAGCGCCGCCCGGCCGTCGTCAAACGTCGGGTTGTAGTTTTTCCCGTCACGGATTCCGTCGAGGAACAGCGCGAGTTCGCGTCGGTACGACACCGCGTATCGAACGAGGAATGCGTCGATGAATGGCTCGGCCTGGCCGGTTCCGTTCGCGTCGTACTTCTGGACGGTGGTCGGCGACACGTTGTGGGCGTGGAACATTGCTTTGTCCCCAAACGCTTCGAGGCGCTGGTCGTAGCCGTAGGCCGAGTGACGTGAGTTGACGATGACGATGATCTCGCCACCCCGACCGCGCATCGTGACGGACACCGAGTCGTAGTCGTTCTCGGCTTTGATGTCGTCGCTGAAGACGTTGGTGCCGGCGGCGTAAACATCGACGATGTCGGGAACGAAATAGCGGGCCATGTCGAAGTCGTGAATGGTCATGTCGCGGAAAATTCCACCGGACACCGCGATGTAGGCGCGAGGGGCGGGGCCGGGGTCGCGCGACAGGATGACGAGTTGTTCGAGTTTGCCGGCTTCTCCCGCGGCAACGCGGCGCTGGATCGATTCGAACTGCGGGTCGAAGCGTCGGTTGAAGCCGATGGCAATGTGGACGTTCGCCGCGTTCGCCTTGTCGCGCAACTTTTCGACCTTGGCGATGTCGAGGTCGATGGGTTTTTCGCACAGCACGTGAATCCCCGCGTCGATTGCGCGGTCAATCATGTCGAGGTGGGTGGGGGTTGGAGACGCCACCACAATCACATCGACGTCACCGGACGTGAACACGTCCTCGGGTTCCGCCGTGACCTTGCCACCAAATTCCGCGGCGAGTTTCTCGGCGCCCTCAACGAACGGGTCGCAAATCCAGACCAGGTTGGCGCCCTTTGTGTCCGCAATACTGCCGGCGTGAACCTGACCGATTCGTCCCGAGCCGATTAGTCCTATGTTGAGATCGCCCACGAGGCACCTTTCATTTGTTAGGACAAACATACAATAATTGGGGTACCTCAACAAGGAGACTCATGTCGCGCATCGCCATCACCGGCTCGACCGGCTTCGTCGGCAGCAATATTTCCGAGGTGCTGCAGTCGTTCGGGCACACCGTAGTCGGTTTGACGCGGGACAGCCGCGTGCACAGCGCGCCGTGGGAACTCCACGATGTCGATTACGCGTCGGACGCTTCCCTCGCCTCGACAGTGGCCGGTGCCGATGCGGTTGTCCACTGCGCGATCGCCGACGACTTTCGCCGCCTACTCAACGACCGGGCCGCCGCCTACGACAACTACGTTGCCCTGACGGAACGCCTCGCCCGAATCGCCGACGCGAACGGACAAAAATTCATCTTCATCTCGACCGACTGGGTGATGGACGGCACGGGACATCGCGAACTCGAATCCAACCACGGCAACGCCATCAACTATTACGGCTACCTGAAAGGCCTCGCCGAACAGGCCGTTCACAGTGCACTGGAGGGCCGAGGAGTCGTCGCGCGAGTGGCCGGAGTGATGGGTCGTCACCGAATCGCCGAAGCACCGCGGTTGCAGGACGTCGGCTTCGGGTTTTACGTCGACACGCTGGTGCGGTCGCTCCGCGCGGGAAACGAATTTCAGGTGTGGGGCGGCCCCAACGTGAACCAGATCACGACCCCCTCCCTCGCCTCCGAAGCGGGTGCACAGATCGCCCGCATCATCGCGCGCGACGCGACCGGGACGTTTCACCTCGTCGGGGACACCGCGGTCACCCGGATGGAACTCGCGTATGCCACGTGCGACGTCTTCGAGCTTCCGCGCGATTTGATTACCGAGGGCGAGCCGCCCGCGGCGGAACTGTTCCCGGGGCCGGTTCCCGTGGATTCGAGCCTCGCCAACGAGCACACCAAATCGGTCTTGGGGCTCGGTCCCCAGCCATTGACCGACATCCTGACCGCGTTTCGCGCCGAGATTGACAGCGGACGCGTCAGCCCCCTCACCCGCGACTGAGAACGATTGGATGACACCGTGACCGACGAGAAAAAGATTTACGTGGCCAACGCGCCCGTCAGTTACGGCGCGTTCGAGCTCACGGTCGGAATCAACCCGAACGTCCCCGACGGAACCGCGCTGCTCGACGCGGTGGCCGAGGCCGGTTACGACGGCATCGACCTCGGTCCGGTCGGGTATCTGGGTGTCGGCGCCGACCTCGGTCGGCGGCTCGCCGATTGCGGTCTGGGACTGTCCGGTGCGTATCTCGAATTCCGCTATCACGAGCCGGACAACGTGACGGCGATGATGCCCGAGCTGGACGCGATGCTCGACACCTTCGATGCGGTTGCCCCGTTCGCGAGCACTCCCCCTCCGCGGCCGACCATCGCCGACGCGGGAAGCGACGCTCGGCACGGAGCACCCGGCTCGGGTGCCCGAAACCCCGCATCGGGTCTGACCGACGCCGAGTGGGATCAATTCGCGGTCGGGATGAATCGGGTTCTCGAGCGCTGTCGCCAGCGCGGTTACGAGCCGACCCTCCACTGCGAGACGGGTTCATTCCTCGAATCCACGGCGGAATTGGAAAAGGTGCTCACCCTCACCGACATCGACGTCTGTCTCGAAACCGGACACCAGTTGCTGGGTGGAGGCGACCCGCACGATTTTCTTCACACCTGGAGCGACCGGGTGAACCACGTCCACCTCAAAGACGTGACGATGAGCGTCTTCGACGACATCGTTCGGACGGGACAACCCTCGTCGGCGATCTGGGCGAATGAGGCATTCCCCCGGCTGGGCGAGGGCGACTTCGATGTTGCGCGTTTCGCCTCGAACCTCATCGCCAGCGGATTTGCCGGTTGGCTCGTCGTGGAACAGGACATTTTCCCCTCCTCTCCCGAGCGCTTTGCCCGAGCGATTGAGGACCAGCACCTCAACCGCACCTACCTCTCGACGTTAGGACTGTGAATCATGTTTCGACTCGGACTCGTCGGCGCCGGACGGATGGGACAGACCCATTTGGCCGCGGTGAAAGACTCAACAACGGTGGCAGTGACGGCGGTCGTCGAGCCTCGACCCGACGTTGCGGCCGCGTTGGCGGCCGACGGTTACGTCGTTCACTCCTCGATCGATGACCTGCTCGGCGCTGGCGGGGTGGACGGTTTCCTCGTGGCGACGCCCAGCGGATTCCACGTGGACGTCATCCGCCAACTCGCCCCCGCCGGACTGCCGATTTTGAGCGAGAAGCCGTGTGGGCTTTCGGTGGAGGACGCGAGCGCCGTGAAAGACATCGTCGAGAGCGCCGGGGTGCGGCTGCAAATCGGATACTGGCGACGCTTTGTCCCCGCGATGATCGACCTGAAGAACGACATCGAGTCGGGCCGATTTGGCAGGCTGTTGTTCGTTCACGCGAGCCAGTGGGATTACCGCCCACCCGCCGCCGAGTTTCGAAACAGTTCGGGGGGCATCCTCACCGACATGGGGGTGCACGAAATCGACGTCATCCACTGGCTCACGGGTGAAGCCCCTCGGTCCATCACGGGATCCGTCATGATGAGCACGACCCCCGGAGTGGTCGACGAAGACTCGGCGGTTTTCTCTCTCGTGTTGCCGTCGGGAACTCTCGGAATTGCGACGCTCGGTCGTTTTTACCCCGAGGCTGACTTCGTCGGTATCGAAGTCATGGGCGAAGAAGACCACGTGCGCATTGAGGTTCTCGCGGGCGAGGCCGGCGAAGTAACCCAGATGGCGGCGCTTCGTGCACAAGCCGAGGCGTTCGCGGCCGGCGGCGTCCCGGGCGGCGCAACGATTGACGACGCGGTCACGGCGCTTCGAGTGGTGTCGCTGTACTCGCCCGAATCCGACTGATGTCCGCGGACGGCGCCCTCACCGCCATCGCCACCGCGGCGATGACGAACCGACCCTAGTTCTGGGGGAAGCCGAGGTTGATACCGCCGTGGCTCGGGTCGAGCCAACGCGACGTCATCGTCTTTTCCTGGGTGTAGAAGTTGACGCCGTACATACCGTGGGCCTTGGAGTCACCGAAGAGTGACGCCTTCCAGCCGCCGAACGAGTAGTACGCGACCGGAACGGGGATCGGCACGTTGATCCCGATCATGCCGACCTGAATCTCGTTCTGGAAACGGCGAGCCGCTCCTCCGTCGTTGGTGAAAATGGCGGTTCCGTTTCCGAATGCTCCGTTGTTGATGAGCGCCACGCCCTCGGCGAAGGTCTTCACGCGCACAATCGAGAGCACCGGGCCGAAGATTTCCTCGGTGTACACCTTGGATGTCGTCGGCACCTTGTCGATCAGCGTCGGTCCGAGCCAGAATCCGTTCGGGTCGCCGTCGACCTCGATGCCACGACCGTCGACGACCACGTCGGCGCCGTCCGCAATCGCGATGTCGATGTAGGACGCGACCTTGTCGCGGTGCTGTTCCGTGACGAGCGGACCCATGTCGCAGGAACGGCGACCGTCACCGATGACCAAACCGCGCATGCGCTCGGTGATTTTTTCGATGAGCGCATCGGCGACGGGTTCGACCGCGACGACCACCGAGATGGCCATACAGCGCTCGCCCGCGGAACCGAATCCCGCGTTGATGGCCGAGTCGGCAACGAGATCCAGGTCGGCGTCGGGCAAGACGAGCATGTGGTTCTTGGCGCCACCGAGGGCCTGGACGCGCTTGCCGTGCTTGGCGCCCGTCTCGTAGACGTACTGGGCGATGGGGGTGGAACCAACAAACGAGATGGCGTGAACGCGCGGGTCGGTGAGCAACCCGTCGACGGATTCCTTGTCCCCGTTGAGAACGGTGAACACTCCGTCGGGCAGTCCCGCTTCTTTCCAGAGTTCCCCGAGCCAAATCGCGGCCGAAGGGTCCTTTTCGGAGGGCTTGAGGACAACGGTGTTTCCCGCCGCGATGGCGATGGGGAAGAACCACATCGGCACCATCGCCGGGAAGTTGAAGGGCGAGATGACCCCGACGACGCCGAGCGGCTGACGAATCGAATACACGTCGACGCCGGTCGACGCGTTTTCGGTGTACGAACCCTTGACGAGGTGAGGAATTCCACACGCGAATTCGACGACTTCTTGGCCGCGCGAGATTTCACCGAGCGCGTCGGACAGGACCTTGCCGTGTTCGGACGTCAGGATTTCGGCGAGCTCGCCCTTCTTGGCGTTGAGCAGTTCGCGGAAGTTGAACAGGATCGCCTGGCGACGCGCGATCGTGGTGTCGCGCCATTCGGGAAACGCCGCGTGCGCGGTGGCGATCGCTTTCTCGATGTCGGCCTGATTGGCGAGGACAACGCGCTTGGTTTCCGTGCCCAACGCGGGGTCGTACACCGGTGCGGTGCGGTCGGACGTTCCGTTGTCGCGAGCGCCGGAAATCCAGTGGGGGACGAGGTTCTTGGTCATCTTGTTCCTTTTGTTTGAAATCTACGAGCCATGTACGAGGTTAGCCGCTGCATCGACGGCACGGGCAACATCGCCGTCAGCGGGGTACAGCAGTGTCCGACCGACAACGAGTCCGCGGACTCCGGGAAGCCCGAGTGCGTGCGCCCACTGTTCTCGCAGTTCGGATTCGTCGCCCATCGGGTCGCCGCCCAGCAACAGTGTCGGCAGCGTGGTGGACGCCATGACGCGGTCCATGTCGGGGACGACGGGCAGTTTGAGCCACGAGTACGCGCTCGAGTTTCCGAGCCCCGAGGCAATCGCAACGGACAGAATGACCTGATCGGTGGACAGGTTGTTCGTGATGTGTCCGTCCACCCATTCGCTCATGAACGGCTCGAGCATGATGGGGATTTTCAGTTCAGCGGCATCGCTCACCGCGAGTGCCGACGCCTCGAGCGTGTCGGCGGTTCCCGCGTCCTGCAGATTGATTCGGACGAGGTTCTTGGCGAAGTCGAGGCCGTCCCGTTCAATCGCGGGCATGTCGTAGGCGGTGTACCGGTCGTCCATCTCGAAGGACGCGCCGCGCAACCCGCCGCGGTTCATCGAGCCGACCACGATTTTGTTGTCGAGGAGCCCGAGCAGGGCGAGGTCGTCGATGATGTCGGGGGTGCCGAGCACCCCGTCGACGCCGGGGCGGTCGAGGGCGACGGCAAGTTTGGTGAGCAGTTCGTAGCGGTCGGCCATCGCGGTCGCGTTACCGTTGACCGCGAGAGCGCCCCGGGCGGGGTGGTCCGCGGCGACGATCATGAGACGTCCATCTCCGGCGAGAAGTTCGCGGCGCTGCCGGTTGGCGTACACCTCGGCGAGTCGGTCGGGGTTCGTCGCGCGGGTTTCCCGCAGCGCGTCGAAATCGAGTGACACCATCAGTAGATCTCCTTCACAATGGCCAGAACCTCGTCGGTGGTCGGCATGGCCGTCGAACATTCGAGTCGCGACGCGACGATGGCCCCCGCCACATTTCCGAAACGAAGGACATCCACGAGGTCCCATCCTTGCAGGAGTCCGTAACACAGCGCTCCCCCGAACGAATCACCGGCTCCGAGCCCGTTGACGACGTCGACAAAGTACGGGGGCACCTCGACCGAGGTGTCGCGGGTTTTCGCGAGAACGCCTTTGGGTCCCTGCTTGACGATGGCGAGTTCGATCCCTCGGTCGAGCAGTGCGTCGGCAGCGCGGTGAGGGTCGGTCTCGCCGATCGCGACCTCGCACTCCTCTTTGTTGCCCACCGCAACAGTGACCTTGTCGAGCGCCACCGCGATCTCCGCGGTCGCGAGTTCCGGCGAATCCCAGAACATCGCGCGATAGTCGAGGTCGAGAATCGTGAGCGGGGTCCGACCGCGTGCGTCCCACGCCGCGTGATGTGCCGCCCGTGACGGCTCTTGGCTCAAGCCGGTCACCGTCGACCAATACACCCGCGCGTCGCGAATGGCGTCGAGGTCAAGTTCTTCGGGCCGGATTTCGAGGTCCGGCGCTTTTGGCTCGCGATAGAAGTAGAGCGGGAAGTCGTCGGGCGGGAAGATTTCGCAGAACACGACGGGGGTGTTGAGCCCCGCAACACCCGACACGAACGCGTCGCTCACGCCGAGACGGACGAGTTCGTTGTGAATGAATCGCCCGAAGGGGTCGTTACCCGTGCGGGTGATGACGGCCGAACGGAGTCCGTGGCGCGCGGCGGCGACGGCCACGTTCGTAGCGCTTCCGCCGAGGAATTTGCCGAACGAGGTCACGTCTTCGAGTCCGACACCGGTTTGAAGGGGGTAAATGTCGACCCCGACACGACCGATGGTGATGACATCGTACGGGGCGCTCATGGCAGGACTCTCGATTGGGGGCAGAGCGGCAAACACCGCGCTGTCACTATGTTAGGACAAAGTTTCCGATTTTGCTAGTCCGTTCACCGAAACGCAGTCATCGGCGCGCCCGCACTCGATCCGCGGGGCACCCCGATGGCACACTGGTCACATGGATATGGTCATCTTTCTTTCGGTCGGACTCGTCGTCGGCGCCATCATCGGTATTCTTCTCGGGAAGTTTGTTTTCGCGTCCGCCTCGGGCGACGCGGTCACCGTCGCCGGGCTCACCGCAACCAACAATTCGATGCTCGACCAGATCGCCGAATTGAAAACACAGATTGAATCGATGCGCGAAGCCGAACGGCTCCGCCTCGCCGACGAGAGCCAGATTCTGGAACGACTCGCGCCCGTTCACACCCTGTTGAACCAGGTCGAAGGCCGTGTCCGGGAAATGGAGAACGAACGGAAAACACAATTCAGGTCCATCGACGACCAGCTCAAACAGGCTCGCACTGACGGCGAGGCGCTTCGAAACGTCACCCAGGGGCTCAAATCCGCCCTCTCCGACCCCAACATCCGCGGGCACTGGGGTGAAACGCAGCTGGAACGACTCTTCGAAGCGGCCGGCATGGTGAAGGGAATCGACTTCATCACCCAGGACCAAATCCCCGGAACCGACGACGAAAAGGGTTCCCGTCCCGACGCAATCGTCAAACTTCCCGACGGCGGCCAAATCATCGTCGATTCCAAGGTGACGCTGACCAATTACCTGCGCGCCGCCGAAGAAACCGACCCCAAGCAACGCGGGGTTCTGCTCAAGCAACACGCCAAAGACGTTGCACTCAAGGCAAAAGAACTCGCCGACAAAAAGTACTGGCAGCGTTACGACCTCAGTGCCGACTACGTGATTCTGTTCATGCCGACCGAAGCAGCGTTGGCCGAAGCCCTTCAGGTCGACCCGTCAATCTACGACACGGCGCTTCGGGGAAATGTCGCGATCGCAACGCCCATCAGCCTGTTCACGACACTCAAGTCGGTGGCGTTCCTGTGGCGCCAACACGATCAGACCAACCAGATTCACGAGGTCATTAACAAGACGCGTGCCCTCATCGACGCCCTCGGGAAAACCGCCGACGACGTCAACAAATTCGCCAACAGCCTCAATGCGACGGTCAACAACTACAACACCTTCGCGAGCCGTTTCGAAAACTCGCTGATCGGCGCAGCGGTTGCCATTCCCGGCGTCACCGATGCAGCGTTTCCGGCACTCACGCAACTCGACAAGAAACCGCGTGAACTCGCCGACGGAAAGATTGCAAAAGCGCGCGCGCTCAAATCGGCGAGTGCGGGCGAACTCGACCTGGATTTAGCGGTTCGACCCACGGAGTCCACAATGGACTCTAATGACGACTCCACGACCTAGCTGGCTCCACCGCGACACCCTCGTCGCCGTTCTGGGCGTCGTTCTCGTCGCCATGAACACGCGGACGGCGGTGTCCGGGCTCAGCCCGATCTACGACATCATCGACACCGACGTGGCGCTCGGCATCGATGCGCGGGCGGTTCTCGGCTCGCTTCCCCCCATCGCGTTCGTCATCGGTGGACTGATCACGCCCCGCATCACGCGGTTGGTCGGACTCGAATGGAACCTCGTCATCCTGTTGTCGTTCATGACCGTCGGCCATGTGGTGCGCGGCGCCGCCAATGATTGGTACACGCTTGTCGCCGGCTCTGCTCTGGTCCTCATCGGAAGCGGGATGGGAAACGTATCCCTGCCGCCCGTGGTCAAACACTATTTCCCCAACGCAATCGGGGCGATGTCGTCGGCGTACATGACGTTTGTCGCCATCGGATCGATTGTGCCGGCTCTGATCGCCGTCCCGCTCAGCCTAGGAACGTCCTGGCGAATCGCTCTCGGCGCTTGGGTTTTCCTCTCCCTCGGAGCCCTTATTCCGTGGCTGATTGAAATTCGGCGCGGGCGCCGCTCGACCGACACCACGATCCCCGAGATTCGCGGTGAGCGCCTCCGCATCCACCGGTCCCCCACCGCGTGGGCCATCGCCGCCACACTCGTCGTGTCCTCGACCACGG
>JAULYU010000247.1:0-1753 GCA_032117735.1 Microbacteriaceae bacterium | reverse complement strand
TCGGTCACGCCTTGTCCTTGGGCGGAACGTCCCCTTCATCGTCGAGCCGCTTGAGTTCTTCCTCCAGGCGCGCAATTCGGTCATCCACCGACTCCGTCGAAAACGGTCCCGTGGTTGTCCCACGGTCCACGACGTCCGCGGGTGGCAGCGGCGGGGTCGCGTTTCGGCGGGTTTTCCCCGTCAGGAACCACAACACCGCGCCGACCAACGGAAAGAGGACAATCACGACGAACCAGACCGGCTTCGGAATCTTTCTCACCCGAGACTTCGGCGTGATGGCCACATCGACGATTGCGTAAATCATGATGGCGGCAAGGACAAATGACCCGATGAGAAGCACGCGAGCGATCATCTGTCCATTCTAGGCGTGCTCGGTTGGACCGTACGATAGAGGCATGAGCCCCTGGATTCAGTACACCCTCGCCCGCCTCGGGTTGTTCCTCGTTCCGCTCGTCATCCTGGTCGCGATTGGGGTCGGCTGGTTGTGGAGTTCGATTTTTGCAACACTCATCTCGCTCGCGCTCTCGGTCCTGTTTCTCAATCCGCTGCGCGCACGACTGTCAACCGAAATCGTGAATCGAGTGCAGAAGCCCTCCCCCGACATCGACGCGGACATCGAAGACTCTCAAATCGACTCCGCGAAGAACTAGGCGAGAAACCCGCGCAACAACGCGGCGGACCCCTCGAGGTGGTCGCGCATTGCTGCTTCGGCATCGTTCGGCCGTCCCGTCAGAATTGCCATCACGATGGTCTCGTGCTGCTCGTTCGAGTGGGCAATGTTCCGCGGCAACAGCGGGATTTCGTCCAACAGTTCGTTGATTCGAACGCGCGACTGCGCGACCTGATGAACGAGTGCGTTCGACCCCGTCATCTCGGCGACCATGAGGTGCAGTCGGGAGTCTAGGCGCCGATAGTCCTCGACGGACGCCGCGGTGGTTTCCTGATGAACCGACCACAGCCGATCCCGCAGTTCTCCCGTGAGGTCGCTGAGTGCTGCCTGGTAGGCGGCGCCCGGCTCGAGCACCGACCGCAACACCAGAACGTCGTGAATGTCCGCGCGAGTGAACTGTCGTCGTTCGAGAACGTCTCCGTCGCGGCCGATGACGATGGGTCCCGCGGGGACGACGTCGGCAACGAAGGTACCGCCGTAACGACCGCGTCGAATCGCGAGATAACCGGCCTCGGACAACGACGCAATCGCATCGCGCACCGTGTCGCGCGAAATTTCGAGCATCGTCGCGAGTTCCCGCTCGGGCGGGAGTTGCTCTCCCGAGTGAATCAGCCCGAGCCGAATGGTCTGCAGGATGCGTTCGACCGTCTCTTCGAAGGTGTTCCCGCCGCGAATGGGCTTCAGAAGCAGCGATCGGTCGAAACTGACCGCCGCCTCGAAAGGCTCATTCTCCGCGAGGTCGGAATCCACGATGGTTAGACCGGTGTGACGTAAGCGCCCGAGATTCCGCCGTCGACCAAGAAGGTCGAGCCGGTGATGAACGATGCGTCGTCACTCGCGAGGAAGGCCACTGCGGCGGCGAGTTCTTCGGGCCGGGCGAAACGTCCGATCGGGATGTGGACGAGACGGCGCTGGGCTCGCTCGGGGTCCTTGGCGAACAGTTCCTGCAAGAGGGGCGTGTTGACCGGTCCGGGGCACAGCGCGTTGACGCGGATTCCCTGCCGCGCGAACTGGACTCCGAGTTCGCGGCTCATCGCGAGAACTCCACCCTTGCTCGCGGTGTACGAGATCTGGCTCGTCGCC
>JAULYU010000246.1:0-2171 GCA_032117735.1 Microbacteriaceae bacterium | reverse complement strand
GACGATGTCACCCACGTCATCAACTACACGATTCCGGAAGACGACAAGGCGTATCTGCACCGCGTCGGCCGAACCGGGCGCGCGGGGCGAACAGGCATCGCGGTAACCTTCGTCGATTGGGACGACATGCACAAGTGGGCGCTCATCGGGCGGGCGCTCGATCTGCCACTCGAACCAGCCGAAACCTATTCGTCCTCGCCGCACCTCTACACCGAGTTGGACATTCCCGAGGGCACCAAAGGTCGGCTGAAAGCCACATCCGTTGTGCCAGTCCAGAAAACCACGAGCCGACCTCCGCGTCAGGGCGGGAACTCGGGCGGTTCGTCGAACTCGTCGATGCCGGACAAGCCCGCCGGCGCGCCCCGGCAGCGCGACCGCCGCCGCACGTCGTCCTAGAAGACGCGAACCGCTAAGTCCAGACGATGTCCGAACCGGTGCCCAGCGCGGCGATTCGCTCGAACATCACCGGGTCCGTGGTGTGCTCACCGGGCAGGACCGGCTTCATCCCGTCGCCGTGGTAATCGCTCGAACCCGTGACGATGAGGTCGTAGCGCGCCGCGATTGCCGCGAGCCGCTCCCGTCCGAACGGGGTGTTTTCGCTGTGGTGAACCTCGAGACCCGCGAGCCCCCGATCTGCGAGCGCCCCGAACTTCGTGTCGATTTCCTCGTCCGTCAGTCCTGGCCGCGCCAGGGACGCCCGTTCGGCGGTCCACGGGTGGGCGAAAACCGGAACCCCACCCGCGGCCACCACCACCTCGATGGCGCGTTCGATTGTCGGAGCGTAATGCCCGACAAAATACTTGTCGTTGTCCGGCGCGAGAATCTCGTCAAACGCTTCGCTCACCGACGCGACCACCCCGAGATCGAGCAACGCGCGCGCGATGGTCGGTCGCCCCAGAGTGCCCCCCTCGGTGTGAAACGTCAGCACGAAATCGAGGGTGAGTTCGGGGAAGTCGGCCGAGATTTTGGAGACCATCGACTCGAATCGCCACACTCGGTCGTCCCGAGTTTTGCCCGCTTCCTCGACCAGGTCGGGGAACGTCGGATCAACGAGGTACCCGAGAAGGTGGACCGAATCGCCATCGAGCGACGCCGAGAATTCAATCCCCGGAACCCACGTCATTCCGAGTCGCGCGCAGGCGTCGCGGGCCTCGTCCCACCCCGCGGTCGTGTCGTGGTCGGTGAGCGATACCACGTCCATTCCCTGTCCGCGCGCGACCTCCATCACCCGAGTTGGGGTCTCAACCCCGTCCGAACAGGTCGAGTGCAGGTGCAGGTCGATTCGCGGTGACGTCATAGTGCCAGCATAGTTTCGCGGCGTGGCAGACTGTCGTGATGACGAAAGACTCCGCCGAACGAAATGTGAATCGTTCCACGACACCCGAAAACTCTGCGTTTCACGCGTTCATCTCGGGAGACTGGGCGGATGCACCCGAAACCCCCACTGCCCCCCGGACGCAGGTGCCGTTCTGTGCGACGCGCCGGGCGGCACTGTCCCCCGCGTTCGCGGGTCACACGCTCGTGTTTCCGGCCGGCCCGATGCTCGTTCGCTCGTACGACACCCATTTCCCCTATCGCGCCCATTCCGCATTTACCTATTTTTCGGGCTGGGGTTCCGACACCGTTCCCGACTCGGTCCTCGTGCTCACCCCTAACGGACAGAGTCATGACGCAACCGTGTATTACCGATTCCCCGCCGGCCGCGGAACCGAAGAGTTCTATTCCGACGCCGACATTGGTGAGTTCTGGATTGGTCCTCGCCCCACCCCCGCCGCCGTTTCCACCGAACTGGGTGTCGCAACGCGCTCGCTCGCGGACCTCGACGCGATCATTGACGATGCCGATGACACGTGGGTGATTATTCGCGAAGCCGACCGGGCCCTCACCGACCGCGTTGACGCGGCCCGAGGGCTGGGCGAGCACCGCGACGACGAACTCGCCCAGTTCCAGAGCGAACAGCGACTCGTCAAAGACGAATTTGAGATCGCCGAAATCCGCCTCGCCGTCGCCGCCACGGCGATGGGGTTCGACGACGTGCTCGCGTCACTGCCGGACGTGGTTGCGCACCGGCGCGGTGAGCGCCTCATCGAGGGTACGTTCAACCGACGGGCCCGCGCCGAGGGAAATCAGGTGGGGTACGAAACCATCGCCGCCGCGGGCCATCACGCCTG
>JAULYU010000245.1:0-3733 GCA_032117735.1 Microbacteriaceae bacterium | reverse complement strand
GCCAAAGCGATGGCGGGAGTACTGTCCGCCGCCCAGTTACCCTTTCCCGTCCTCATCGTGGTCCCTGACACGTCGCTGTCCGCCCTCGACGGCTCGTGGGGAGTGTCCGATTTTCTGCTCCCCAACGCGAGCCTCGCCGAAATCGATGCCCGGATCCGTGTCGCGGTGTCGCGGCACGGCGGCCCCGCGACCACCGGTTTGTCCCATTCCGGAGTCACCATCGACGAAGCCAGTTACCAAGCGACCGCGAGCGGGCGTCCCCTCGATCTGACGTTCAAGGAATTCGAACTTCTCCGGTTTCTGGTGGGGAATCCGGGTCGCGTATTCACCCGCGAACAATTACTCTCAGACGTGTGGGGTTATGACTATTTCGGGGGGACCCGAACGGTCGACGTGCACGTGCGTCGGCTCCGCGCCAAACTCGGTGATCGCGAATCGGTCATCGGAACAGTTCGCAACGTCGGATATCGATTTGCGCCAACAGGAGAAGACGAATGAGAGACCCGGAAGACATCACGGGTTCCACCGACGCCGAGTTGGACGATGACTGGGACAACGACGAACCCGTTCGCGACGCCACGCTTCCCGACGACCGATTCTTTGACCGCGAATTGTCCTGGCTGGCATTCAACCAGCGCGTGCTCGAGTTGGCGAAAGACCCCACTGTTCCGATTCTGGAACGGGTGAATTTCCTCGCGATTTTCGCCAATAATCTGGACGAATTCTTCATGGTTCGGGTTGCAGGACTGAAACGACGAATCGAAACCGGAATCGCCGTTCACAACAACGTCGGACGCGGCCCGGGACAAGTGCTCGCCGACATTCACGAACGGGCACACGCCATTCAAGTCGAACACGCCCGAGTGGCGGTGGACGAGATCCGCCCCGCACTCGCCGAGGCGGGGATTCACATCAACTCGATCGATGACCTCTCCGAGGCGGAACGCGCCATCATCGACGAAATGTTCGTTTCCCAGATTTTCCCCGTTCTCACCCCGCTCGCGGTTGACCCGGCTCATCCTTTCCCCTACATTTCGGGGTTGTCCCTCAACCTCGCGGTGCGGGTGCAGAACCCGAAATCGGGCGACGAGAACTTCGCCCGCGTCAAAGTTCCGGCGATTCTCCCCCGCTTCCTCGTTATCCCCTCGGACAAAGCGGGTGTCGTCCGGTTCCTGCCGCTCGAAGACGTTATCGCCCATCACCTCGACGCACTGTTCCCCGGCATGGTGATTTTGGGCCACCATTTCTTCCGCGTCACCCGCAACGAAGACCTCGAAATCGACGAGGACGAGAGCGAAAACCTGCTGAAAGCTCTCGAAAAGGAACTGTCCCGTCGCCGATTCGGTGCACCCATTCGCCTCGAAATCAGCGAGGGCATGGACACGGTCACACTGGACCTGCTCATACGCGAACTGGGAATGGACGCCGGTGAGGTCTATCGACTGCCGGGCATTCTCGGGCTCAACCAGTTGTTTCAGGTTTCCAGCATCGCGCGGGCTGACCTCAAGTACCGGAAGCACGTCCCCACCACGGCTCTGGCGTTTCAACCAGCCGAGCCGGGGGCCACACCGGATCTGTTGGGAGCACTTCGCGACGCGGAAGTGCTCGTCCACCACCCGTATGAGTCGTTCGCCACGAGCGTCCAGGCGTTTGTCGAACAAGCGGCTACGGATCCGAACGTCCTCGCGATCAAACAGACGCTGTATCGAACGTCGGGGGATTCGCCCATCGTTCGATCACTAATCGCCGCTGCGGAATCCGGCAAGGCCGTCTTGGCCCTCGTGGAAATCAAGGCGCGATTTGACGAACGCAACAACATCACCTGGGCGCGGCAACTGGAGCGCGCCGGGGTTCACGTTGTCTACGGCCTCGTCGGTCTCAAAACCCACTGCAAATTGACGCAGGTCGTGCGGCGGGAGGAAAGTGGCGAAATCGCTTATTACTCCCACATCGGCACGGGGAATTACAACCCGAAGACGAGCCGCGTCTACGAGGACCTCGGGCTGTTCACCAATTCCATCGAAGTCGGCGCCGAACTCACACGCCTGTTCAATGAACTGAGCGGCTACGCGATCGAAAAAAAGTTCAAGCGGCTTCTTGTCGCTCCGCGTTATCTGCGGGCGGGACTTCTTAAAAACATCGCTCGCGAGGCCGCCGCCGCCGCCGCCGGAAAGCCGTCGGGAATTCGATTCAAACTGAACTCGCTCGTGGACGAGATAATCATCGACGCCCTCTACCGCGCGAGCATCGCCGGGGTGCCGATTGACATCAGCGTAAGGGGGATCTGTTCGCTCATCCCCAACCGACCGGGGTTGTCCGAGACCATTCAGGTGCGCAGTGTCCTCGGCCGTTACCTCGAACACTCGCGGATTTATTCGTTCCACAACGACGGCTCACCACTCACCTACATTGGGTCGAGCGACATGATGCACCGCAACCTCGACCGTCGAATCGAAGTCCTCATCAAGCTCGAACAGCCCGACCACCTCGAACGCATCGACCACCTGTTCGAACTTCACATGAGTGATTCGACTTCGACCTGGTCGTTAGCCAACAGTGGCGAATGGACCCGCCACAACGGCCTCGCGGGCGAACTCGCCGACATTCACGAGACACTCATGACGGACTATACGAACCGAAACACGCGAGGCAGAGGGAAATGAAAACCACCGACACGGTCGTCGCGGCCGGTGCTGTTCCCTGGCGCGTCGCCGGGGGAAAGCTCCAGGTTCTCGTGGTGTATCGGAAGCATCATCGTGACGTGTCGATTCCCAAGGGCAAAGTCGATCCGGGGGAAACCTTGCCCCAGACCGCCGCGCGTGAGGTGTTCGAAGAGACGGGCCTCAAAGTTAACCTCGGCCCGTCACTCGGTTCGGTGCACTACATCCAGCAAACGAACGGGAAACCCAAAATCGTTCACTACTGGGCGGCCGAAGTCGACCCCGTCGCTGAAGCAAAGTCGAAGTTCGTGTCGAACGACGAGATTTTCGCCCTCGAATGGCTGTCCGCGAAGAAGGCGATTGCCGCACTTTCCTACGAGCACGACCGAGAACTCGTCGACTCCGTCCGAACCCTGTGGAAGTCGGGGTCGATGGACACGTTCCCGCTCATCATTGCGCGGCACGGCAAAGCCACCGCGCACGAGGACTGGGAGGGCGACGATGCACTGCGCCCACTGACCGCGGTTGGAATGCAACAGTCCCGCAACATCGCGGGTGGGCTTGCGGCGTTCGGTCCAGCCGCGATTCTGTCCTCGCCCGCCATCCGCTGCCTCCAAACGGTCGCTCCGCTGTCCTACAAACTCGGAATGGAGATCCGCGAGTCGGGCAAGATTTCGCAAGACAAGTGGACGAAAGAGGGCGACCGCGTCGCGGACTTCATCGCCGCCCGATTGCGCAAAGGCAAGCCCGCGGTGATGTGTTCCCACGGGCCGGTGATTCCCCAGATGGTGAGCGAAATCATCACTCAAACCGGTGGAACGGTGACGGACGAGGTCCGCCGTGCAGCGTCACTGGGAACCGGCGACTTTGCTGTGTTCCACCTCACGAAATCTGGACGAGGGTTCCGGCTCGTGTCCGTGGAAACACACACCGCGCCGTAAAAGGTGCCGGGCCGTGGGTTACGCCTCTCGGCACGTTGCCACTCGCGGTGGCTCATTATTAATGGAACCCGGGGAATCCGCACGACCCGACTGTTCCAGTGTACGAGCACCCACAAATCAACGTTTCACGAA
>JAULYU010000244.1:0-2630 GCA_032117735.1 Microbacteriaceae bacterium | reverse complement strand
CGAGGACAATCGACGGGAATCCGTTTTTCAGCGTGTAGTCGCGAACTCCGAGAACCAACGCGTTCCACGTGGCTTCGATGTCGGGGAGGTCCTGGGCCACCGACGGCGTGACGGTGTCGCTCGGTTCGGTGAGCGGAATGCCGTCTCCGGCGAAACCGGTACCGGTGATGTCGATGAGTTCCAGTGCGGGCGTGAACAGGGGTGCCCGCAGGAGCACCGTTCCCTCGGCATCGAGCACGGCACTGTCTCCGTCGAACACGAGGTCGTCTTGACCCCCGACCGCGTTGACGTACACAACCGGCGCGCGAAACTCGAGCGCGCGGGTGTGCAGAAGCGGGAACCGAGTTTCGTCTTTCGCCGTGTCAAACGGCGAGGCATTGATTACCACGACGACGTCGAGGTCGTGTTCTGCGAGTTCTGAAACGGGTCCATCGTCTCGCCAGAGATCCTCGCAAATCAGGAATCCGGTTGCGACACCGCCGAGGTTCATGATGAGCGTGCCCGCACCGGGGACGAAAATGCGTTCTTCGTCGAATACCGAATAGGTCGGAAGGTGGCGTTTCGCATAGGTCGCGACGACTCGGCCCTGGGACATGACCGCGAGCGAATTGTGGGCTCGTGCTCCGCCGAATTCTTCCTCCGTGGCGCGCTCCACAAACCCCACCACCACGATGGCGTCGCCGAAACCGTCGGCGGCAATCCGTGTCGCAAGAGCGGTCACACCCAATTCGGATTGGCGGATGAAATCGGAACTCGAGGCGAGATCCTCCACGGGGTAACCCGTAACCGACAATTCCGGGGTGACGATGACACGCGCACCGCGCCGGTAGGCGTTCCCAACCGCCTCCAGAATCGCGAGCGAGTTGCCCGTGACGTCCCCCACGATGGGGTTCAGCTGGGCGAGGGCGAATCGAATCCTCGACATAACAAGTAGCCTAGTAGCGCACGGAAAGTGGCGAAGGAGTCCCATGGACAAGCAACAGGAGTTTGTGCTCCGCACCATCGAGGAACGCGGTGTCAAGTTCGTTCGACTGTGGTTCACCGACGTGTCGGGAACCCTCAAGAACGTTGCTCTCGCACCCGCCGAGGTCGAAGGCGCTTTCGCCGAAGGTCTTGGGGTCGATGGCTCCTCGGTCGAAGGATTGACGCGTGTATACGAGGCCGATGTGCTGTTGCACCCGGACCCCACGACGTTTCAGGTATTGCCGTGGCGGGGACAAGTGGACCCCACCGCGCGCATGTTTTGCGACATCACGACTCCCGACGGACAAGCCGCCGCAACCGACCCGCGGTACGTCCTGCGCCGCACACTGGCGAAGGCCGCCGAGCGCGGGTTCACTTTCTACACGCACCCCGAAATTGAGTTCTACCTGTTCAAGGACAACAACCAGGAGAACCTCGTTCCCGTGGACGAAGCGGGCTACTTCGACAACGTTCCGGGCGGAACTGCCCACGATTTCCGGCGAAACGCCGTGCGGCACCTCGAAGATCTCGGAATTTCGGTCGAGTTCTCGCACCACGAAGCGGGGCCCGGCCAAAACGAAATTGACCTTCGCTATGCCGATGCGCTGACAACCGCAGACAATATCCAAACGTTTCGGACCGTCGTGAAAGAAGCGGCGATCGAACAAGGCGTGTATGCCACCTTTATGCCGAAACCCCTCGCGAATCACCCCGGAAGCGGCATGCACACCCACCTGTCGCTGTTCGAGGGGGACGCCAACGCGTTCTTCGACCCAAGTAAGCCCTACCAGCTGTCGACGATCGGTCGACAATTCATGGCGGGAATTCTGACCCATGCGCACGAGATCACCGCGGTCACAAACCAGTTCGTCAACTCGTACAAGCGCCTGTGGGGTGGTGGCGAGGCCCCGCCGTTCATCACCTGGGGACACAACAACACGTCCGCGTTGGTTCGTGTACCCATGTACAAGCCGGGCAAAGAACAGTCGGTTCGAATCGAATACCGCGGTCTTGATGCCGCGGCTAATCCGTACCTCGCCTACTCGCTGCTTCTCGCGGCCGGGCTCAAGGGAATCGAAGAGGGATACGAACTCCCCGCCGAGGCCGAGGGCGACATCGCGAGCCTCACGGCGATTGAACGTCGGGCGCTCGGCTATCGTCCGCTACCCGAGAACCTGCACCGGGCGCTTCACTACATGGAGGAAAGCGAACTGGTAGCCGAGACGTTGGGCGAGCAGGTGTTCACCTTCTTCCTGCGCAACAAGCAAGCCGAATGGAACGCCTACGGTCGCCAGGTGACCCCGTGGGAGTTGGACACGAACTTCCGCCAGCTGTAGGCATGGCCGCCGAGCGACGACTGACGGACCTGGCCCGGATTGGGTTCGTGGACCTTTCCGTCGCGCGCGACGAAATCTCCCGTCGCGGTTTCGAACCCGAGTGGTTCGGGGTCGCGGCGAGTCCGGACAAGGCGCTTCGCTGGGTCGGGCGACTGGTTGACGCCCATGCCGCCACGTCCGCGATGCTGAAGGATGACCGGGTTCGCGAGCACCTGATACGAGTTGTCGGACTGAGCGACGGACTGGGGGAGTTCCTGGTTCGTCGTCCCGACGCTCTCGCGCGGGTGGTTCCCCCCGATTCACTGCCCACCGCGCAGGAGTACGTCCGGT
>JAULYU010000243.1:0-1507 GCA_032117735.1 Microbacteriaceae bacterium | reverse complement strand
GAGAACTGGCTGACGACGTCGCGGTATTCGCGGAACAGTTGCAGTTCCGCGTCGCGGTCATAGGCGTCGAGGTCGTCGTCATTCATGTGTTCGTAGTCTAATCTTTCGCATCGCCGGGCGAAACCGAGGACAGCCAGGTTCGGCGGTGAAAGTCCGTCGCACCGTGAGCGCGGATGGCATCGAAGTGTCCCGCGCTGCCGTATCCCTTGTTGGAAGCCCACCCGTAAAGGTCCGATTCCCCGGCCGCCTCCACCATGAGCCGGTCACGATATACCTTCGCCCACACGGATGCCGCGGCCACCACCGCACAGTCGCGATCCGCCTTCGCGCGAACGCGGATGTCCATCGCCGGCACCAGCGAGGTCGCCAGCCAGTTGTGGGACCCGTCCAGAATCACCGACGAGCCGGTCAGGTTGTGCCCCGCGATGGCCAGGGTGGCAAACGCCCGTTCGGCAGCGCGGCCCAGGGCGGACACAATCCCGAACTCATCGATTTCGGTGGCGCTCGCCTCGCCCGCGGCGACGCCCTCGACCCAATCCAGAATCGGGTCCATCAGTTTTTCGCGTTTCGACGCCGAGACCAATTTCGAATCGCGCAGGCCGAGCGGAAACTCGGTGTCTACTCGCAGAATAGTGACGCCGACGACAACCGGACCTGCGATGGCTCCGCGACCCACCTCGTCGACTCCGACCACAATCCCGTTGCCGGTTGCGAGCAACCCGCGTTCGACTTCGAGTGTGGGGTCAGTCGGCATCGGTGAAATTGCCGGAAAAGTTGTCGAGCCACATCCAGTGTGCGATAGGCCACGAGACGATGACCGCTCGACCGACGACGTTCTCTACCGGAACATAGCCGCCACCCGGCTTGTCCTGGTTGTAGCGGGAATCGGCGGAATCGTAACGGTTGTCCCCCATCACCCACAGTGAGTCGTCAGGCACCGTGACGTCGAACTCCATCCCGCTCGCGGCGCCGTCACTGCCACCCGTTTGGATGTAGGGCTCGTCGACCGCCTGTCCGTTGACCGTCAGTTTGCCGTCGGCATCACAACAGATGACGCGGTCGCCGGGGAGCCCGATCAGTCGTTTGACGAGGTGATCCTGTGAGTCCGAACCGCCGAATCCGACGACGCTGGCGATGAAGTCCAGGGCGACCGTGACGAGATCGGTGTCGAGTGGCCGCTGGGGTGGCAGCCAACCGCCGGGGTCGCTGAACACGATCACATCGCCGTTCTGGAGTGCGAACATGTCGGGTACGAGTTGGTTCACGATAATCCGGTCGTCGATCATCAGAGTCGTCTCCATCGACGCCGACGGAATGTAAAACGACCGGAACAGGAACGTCTTGACGACGAAGGAAATGATGAGCGCCGCACCGACGATGACCACGAGGTCTTTGAGAAACGTCAAAAGCCCCTTGACGAATTTATTGGGCATGGGGTCCTCAGGTGCGGGATCGGGGGCGTCTATCGCGCCAGTCTATGGGCTAAAAATATGAGCCCGTCGCGAAC
>JAULYU010000242.1:0-4583 GCA_032117735.1 Microbacteriaceae bacterium | reverse complement strand
CCGGTCCGACCGAAGTGCCCATAGGTCGCGGTTTCACGATAGTTGCGGTTGAGCAGGTCGAGGTCACGGATGATGGCGGCGGGGCGCAAATCAAAGACCGATTCGAGGACACGCTGAATCACGTCGAGCGGAGCTTTTTCGGTCCCGAACGCTTCGACGTAGAGACCGATCGGATCGGCCCGCCCAATGGCGTAAGCGACCTGGACCTCGAGACGATCCGCGAGACCCGCTGCGACCGCGTTTTTCGCCACCCACCGCAGCGCGTAGGCACCGGAGCGGTCGACCTTGGAGGGGTCCTTTCCCGAGAATGCTCCGCCGCCGTGTCGGGCCGCGCCGCCGTAGGTGTCCACGATGATTTTTCGGCCGGTCAACCCCGCGTCGCTGCCGGGCCCCCCGTGGACGAACGACTTCGAGGGATTGACGATGCAGGTCATCGACGACGAGTCGAGGCCAGACTCGGCGAACACCCAGTCGATCACGTGTTCGCGGATGTCGTCCGCGATTCGCTCCACCGTGAACGGCAACCCATCGATGTGGTCGTCGTGCTGCGCCGACACCACCACGGTGTCGACGGTCCGCGGTGTGTGACCGTCGTAACCGATCGTCACCTGGGTTTTCCCGTCCGGACGCAAATACCCGATGATTCCCTGCTTGCGCACAAACTCCAGTCGTTCCGCTAACCGGTGTGCGTAAAAAATCGGTGCCGGCATGAAATCGGCGGTCTCGGTGCAGGCATAGCCAAACATGATTCCCTGGTCGCCCGCGCCCAGTTCGTCGCCCTGGACAACCGCCGCGTTGATTTCCTTCGCCTGGTCGCCGATCGACATCATGATTCCGCAGGAATTACCGTCGAAACCGGACGCCGCCGAGTCGTAACCGATACCGACAATCACTTCGCGCACGAGTTGGTCGATGTCGACATACCCTTCGGTTTTGATTTCACCCGCCACGTGAATGAGCCCACCGGAGGCGAGACATTCGACCGCAACTTTCGCGCTACGGTCCTGCGCGAGAACGGCGTCAAGAATGGCGTCGGACAGCTGGTCGCACAGTTTGTCGGGGTGTCCACTCGTCACGGATTCACTGGTAAAAAGTCGGAGGGTCACGGGGTTGTCTCTTTCTGTCGGCTGACAAGGTCGAAGATTCGGGACGCCACGGCGATTTTGCTGCCGTCCAGTGCGTCGATAACCGAACCCTCGTTATCTAGGAACAGGGTACTCGTGGGCACCGACCCGAACCCGGTCGACTCACCCACCCGATTGGCGACGAGCAGGTGCGCCCCCTTCGACATCGCTTTCGCGGAAGCGAGCTTCTCGAAGTTCTCCTCGTCCGTTTCCGCGGCAAACCCCACCACGAAGGCTCCGCTCGCGGCCGCCACGACGTCCCGCAGGATGTCCGGGTTTTCCGCAAGCACCAGTTCGGGGACACCATCGGACTTCTTGAGTTTCTGTCTCGACCAGTTCGCCACGCGGAAATCCGACACCGCCGCAACCGACAGAAAGACGTCGCACCGGTCGATCCGTTCCAACACCGCCGCGTGCATGTCTGCAGCGGTGGAAACGGACACGGAAGTGATTCCCGCCGGCACCGTCACCTCGAGGTGTGCGCCAATCAGAGTCACCACTGCCCCCCGGTCACGCGCCACGATCGCACAGGAGACCCCCATGTGACCGGTCGAGCGATTGCCGATAAACCGAACCGGATCGATGGGTTCGCGGGTCCCGCCCGCGGTGATGAGCACGTTCATGCCCGCGAGGTCTCGCGGTTGAATTGCCGACCACACCGCCTCCACAATGTCGGTTTCGTCCGCGAGTCGACCGCGGCCGACGTCTCCGCCCGTCAACTCCCCCGCCGCTGGGCCGACGAAAATAACGCCACGGCCGGTGAGCGTCTCGACATTGTCGCGCGTGGCGGCGTTTTCCCACATCTCCGTGTGCATCGCCGCTGCAACGATGAGCGGTGCCGCCGATGCGAGAACAGTCGTCAACAGCAGCGAGTCGGCCCGACCCTCCGCGAGTGCGGCAAGGGTGTTGGCGGTCGCGGGCGCGACGAGCACCGCATCGGCGCTCTGTCCGAGGGCAACGTGTCGAACCTGAGCGACGTCGTCGAAGAGGGAATAGTGGACCGGGTTACGACTAATCGCTTCCAGCGTTGCCGGACCAATGAACTCGCGCGACGATTCGGAGGGAACCACCGTGACGTCTGCGCCACGGCGAACGAGTTCGCGGATGACCCCGACCACCTTGTAGGCCGCAATACCGCCGGTGAGCCCGACCACAATGCGGGGGCGACGGTCCGTCATGTTACGGGGCTTTGCCGATCTCTATGAGTCCCTCGTTGATCTCACGCATCGCGATGGTGAGGGGTTTCTCTTCCAACGAGAACTCGACGAGCGGACCGGCTGTGGTCACGGTTCCTTCCGCGCGCTCCACGTAATAGTCGTTAATCTGGCGGGCGCGTTTCGAGGCGACAATCACCAACTGGTACTTCGAATCGACCTTCGCGAGTAACTCGTCGATGGGTGGGTCGATAATTCCCTTGCTCGTGCTCATGGTGTGCCTTCCGCCCTAGTGGTTCGTCAACAAGTGTACGACGGCTTCGGCCGCACGGTCGACATCATCGTTGACAATTGTCTCGTTGAACTCGTGTTGTGCATCGAGCTCGGTCCGCGCGGTCTCGAGTCGCCGGGACTGTTCCGTCGCGTCTTCCGTTCCCCGGGACTCCAGACGGCGAACCAGTTCGTCCCAACTCGGCGGGAGCAGGAAGACGAGAATCGCCTCCGGCATAGCCTCTTTCACCTGCCTCGCGCCCTGGATATCAATCTCCAGGATGATGCTGTCCCCGCCCTCGAGTGCGTCGACGATGGGTGCGCGCGGAGTTCCGTAGCGGTTCTGTCCGTGGACAACCGCCCACTCGAGCATCTGGTTCGTCGCCACCAATCGATCGAACTCGGCGTCGGACACGAAGAAGTAATGAACCCCGTCCGTTTCCCCAGGGCGCGGACTCCGGGTTGTTGCCGAAACAGAGAATCGAACCTCCGGGTGCTTGTCGCGAATTCGTGCAACGACGGTTCCTTTACCCACCGCCGTCGGTCCGGCGACCACGATCAGGCGTCCTCGAGCGGGTGCACTGTTCCGGGACGGGTGTCGAGATTCGAGCCACGCCGTCACCCGTTCGATTTGGTAAGGGCCCAGAGCCCCGAGACGTTTTCGCGGCGAAACCGCGACCGCGTCGAGAATTCGGGGCACTTTGATCACTCCGACCCCTGGAATTGCGCCAAAAAATTCGGTGATGCGAATACCGGCCTCGGCGGAGTCGGGGTTCTGCCAAGCGAGCCGCGCAACGGCCAGCGGTTCCCGCTGACCACTCGCCATCGCATTTTTGATCGCCGCGCGCGCTCGCCGTCGCTCGACAGCGATTCGGGAGGCCTCGGCGGGGTCGCGCATTAGAACCCCAATTCTCGCAGATGGTTCTCGATCATCACACCGACCTCAGTGGGACCCGCCCGAAGAACGCTTCGGCTGACGGTCGGGATCACCCGGGGAGCAGCGGCACCGAAAATCGTCGTGACGTCGGACAGCGCGGCTCCCTGAGCGCCAAAGCCGGGCGCCAACACCAGCAGCCCGTCGAGGTCGTCTTCGGTCACACCGCTCGACTCGAGGCTCCGCGTGGCGCCCACCACGACTCCGACCGTCTGGGTGGTTCCCGAGCGTTCTCGAGCTCGCCGCGCAATCAGTGCGGACACCGTTTCGCCGGACGTACTCGCGGATTGCACGGTCGGCGCGTCCGGATTCGATGTCGCGCAGAGCACGAAAACCGCACCCCCGGAGAGCTCAGCGGCCCGAAACGCGGACTCGAGGGCGTCAAAACCCGGGTAGGGGCTCACCGTCATCGCCTCGCACTGCAACGGACCAGTTTCGAGCCACGCCGAGGCATAGCTCTCCATCGTGGATCCGATGTCGCCGCGTTTCACGTCGGCGATCACAAGAAGACCGGCGGACCGAGCCTCCTGAATCAGGGTTTCCAACACCGAATATCCCGCCGCTCCGAAACGCTCAAAATACCCGACCTGCGGTTTCACGATTCCGACGCGTCCCTGCGCTTCGGCGAGGAGGACACGCCCCAGTTCGAGTGCGCCGTCGGCCGAATCGACGAGGCCCCAGCCGGCGAGAGACTCCGCGCTGGGGTCGATTCCCACGCACAGTGGGCCACACGACGCGGTGAGTTCGGCGACGCGAGTCGCAAAGTGCGTCACCAGGACGCCCTGTCCGACGCGTACTCTTGCAGTGAGCGGACCGACACCGGCGTACCCGACAACTCCATCGCCGACACGGCAGCGGATACCTGCGCGATCGTGGTCGCCAGCGCCTTGTCGGCGGCCACCGCTTCGCGACGAATCTCCATACCGTCGGCTCGGGCACTACGGCCCGCGGGCGTATTGATAATCAGATCGACGGACCCTGCTCGAATCAAATCGATGATGGACTCCTGTCCGGCGTCGGCCTCGAAGTGTTTGCGAACCGTTGTCACCGGAATACCGTTTCGCGCGAGGATATCGGCGGTTCCGCCCGTCGCCAAAACCG
>JAULYU010000241.1:0-4540 GCA_032117735.1 Microbacteriaceae bacterium | reverse complement strand
CGCTCATCGCCCTGGCGACCATCGGCGCAAACCAGAACTTCCCGTTCGGTGGAACGTCGATTCTGATCATCGTTGGTGTCGGGCTCGAGACGGTCAAGCAGATTGACGCCCAGCTTCAGCAGCGTCATTATGAAGGACTGCTCGGATAATGGTCCGGATGCTCCTGGTCGGCCCCCCGGGTGCCGGCAAGGGGACTCAAGCCGTTCTCCTGTCCGAGACGTTCGGTATCCCCGCCATTTCCACCGGTGACATTTTTCGCGCCAATGTTCGCGATGAGACCCCCCTCGGCGTGGAGGCAAAGGGTTTCATGGACCGGGGCGAATACGTTCCCGACACCCTGACCAACGCCCTCGTGGCGGACCGCCTGAAACACGCTGACTGCGAGCCCGGGTTCTTGCTGGATGGCTACCCCAGAACTCTCGACCAGGTGCGAGCGCTCGACGACGTGCTCGCTGCGGACGGTCACCGTCTCGATGTCGTTGTCGAACTCGTCGCGGACCCCGAAGTGGTCATCGAGCGAATTCGATTGCGCGCGGCAGACCAGGGTCGGGCGGACGACACGGCCGACGTGGCGCGGAGTCGACTCGAGTTGTATGCGCGGGAAACCGCACCGCTCATCGAGGCCTACGGAGACCGGGACATCCTGGTGCGAGTCGATGGAATCGGCGAGATCGAGGTTGTGACCGCGCGAATCATCGCCGCGCTCGCCGATCGGGGCTTGGTCGCGTAAACTTCTGGTTGCAGAACGTCGATTTGTGGCGTATTGTGGGACTTTGGTGTGTCGCGCCCTCGTGGCGTGCAGCACCGACCGCACGACGTGTGGTTGCTACCAGCTAACGAACGGAAACATGGCTAACAAAGATGGCGTAATCGAGATTGAAGGCTCGGTCGTCGAAGCATTGCCCAACGCAATGTTTCGCGTCGAACTGGCGAACGGACACAAAGTCCTCGCACACATCTCGGGCAAGATGCGCCAGCACTACATTCGCATCCTCCCGGAGGACCGCGTAATCGTAGAACTTAGCCCTTACGACCTTTCCCGAGGTCGCATCGTTTACCGCTACAAGTAACCGCACAGAAGGAACGGCCCGAGTTCAATCGGGTACGACGCCAGCAAACCAGGAGAACACAATGAAGGTCAACCCCAGCGTGAAGCCAATCTGCGACAAGTGCAAAGTCATTCGTCGCCACGGAAACGTCATGGTGATCTGCGAGAACCCTCGTCACAAGCAGCGCCAGGGCTAGACGAGAAACAACCACAACTGCATAACTCTTCGCCGCATCACAACCCACCAGTGGGGGACCACCCGAGTAAGAGGCTCGGGAACGATGTTGGCACAGACCTCTTCAATCACTAGGAGCAGCCTCATGGCACGTCTCGCTGGAGTCGATATCCCCCGCGACAAGCGCGTGGAAATCGCACTTACCTACATTTACGGCGTTGGCCGTACCCGCTCGGTTCAAGTTCTGACCGAGACGAACATCGACAAGAACATCCGCGTCAAGGACCTCACCGACGATCAACTGATCGCTCTGCGTGACTATATCGACGCCAATCTCAAGGTGGAGGGTGACCTGCGCCGTGAGGTGCAGGGTGACATTCGTCGCAAGGTGGAACTGGGTTCCTACCAGGGAATCCGTCACCGTCGTGGTCTGCCCGTTCACGGACAGCGCACGAAGACCAACGCCCGCACCCGCAAGGGACCTAAGCGCACTGTCGCCGGCAAGAAGAAGGCCGGCCGCTAGCCGCGGCCCCAGGAAAGGGAACCAGAGAACATGGCAGCACCGAAAGCGACCGCAGGCCGTAAGCCTCGTCGTAAAGACAAGAAGAATATCGCCGTGGGCCAGGCCCACATCAAGTCGACGTTCAACAACACCATCGTGTCCATCACCGATCCGTCCGGCAACGTCATTTCGTGGGCGTCCTCGGGCGGGGTCGGGTTCAAGGGCTCGCGTAAGTCGACTCCGTTCGCCGCTCAGTTGGCAGCGGAATCGGCCGCCCGTCAGGCGCAAGAGCACGGCGTCAAGAAGGTCGACGTGTTCGTCAAGGGACCGGGTTCCGGTCGCGAGACGGCGATTCGTTCGCTCCAGGCCGCCGGCCTCGAGGTGGGGTCGATCACCGACGTGACGCCGCAGGCGCACAATGGTTGCCGCCCGCCCAAGCGCCGCCGCGTCTAACGCACCACAGATTTACCGCGGTGGTTGGGGTAACCCAGCCGCCCAAACCCCACAATTCAACATTCGCATTCAGAGAAGTGTCAAATAGCGGACACTGACCGAAAGGAAACCACGTGCTCATTGCACAGCGCCCCACGCTCACCGAAATCACCGAATCCGATACGCGTTCGCAGTTCGTCATTGGACCGCTCGAGCCCGGCTTCGGCTACACCCTCGGAAACTCGATTCGTCGAACCCTGCTCTCGTCGATCCCCGGAGCGGCGGTGACGCGTTTTCGCGTAACCGGCGCCGCCCACGAGTTCACGTCCCTCACGGGCGTTCACGAGGACGTCACCGAGATCATCCTCAACCTCAAGAGCATCACGGTGTCAAGCGAACATGACGAGCCCGTCGTTGCGTATCTCCGCAAAAAGGGTGCCGGCGCGGCAACCGCGGCGGACATCACCGCTCCGGCTGGAGTGGAAATCCACAACCCGGAATTGCACATTGCGACGCTGTCGAAAGAGGGAAACCTCGAAATCGAACTCACCATCGAACGTGGCCGTGGCTATGTCTCGGTTGACCAGAACAAGATTGCGGGTGCCCCGATCGGAACGATTGCCATCGACTCGATCTACTCGCCCGTCATGCGCGTCACTTACCGGGTCGAGGCAACCCGTGCTGGCGAGCGCACCGACTTCGACAAACTCGTGATTGATGTCGAAACGAAGGCGTCGATTGCACCTCGCGACGCCGTGGCGTCCGCGGGGGGAACTCTGGTTGAACTGTTCGGACTCGCGCGCGAGCTCAACGTCGAAGCCGAGGGAATCGAAATTGGGCCGCGCTACGAGGTTGAGGTGACCGGAGAAGGACTCGACATTCGGATCGAAGAACTCGACCTCACCGTCCGCTCGTTCAATTGCCTCAAGCGCGAGGGCATCAACACCCTCGCCCAGTTGGTGAACCTCACCGAACACCAGCTCATGAACATCCGCAACTTCGGACAGAAGTCGGTCGATGAGGTCCTCGAGAAGCTCGCGGAACGCGAACTGCAACTCAAGGACGGAGTTCCGGGAACGGACTCGACCCACTACTTCGAGGCCAACGAGAAATAATCACCCTGCGGGTGCCGTCGCGCTCGCATTTGACAGGAGAACCACCCCATGCCCAAGCCCACAAAGGGACCCCGCCTCGGCGGCGGACCGGCCCACGAACGACTGATGCTGGCGAACCTCGCGGTCGCGCTGTTCACGCACAAGTCGATCGAGACGACGGAAACGAAAGCCAAGCGCCTTCGCCCACTCGCCGAGCGTCTTGTCACGTTCGGAAAGCGCGGAGACCTTCATGCCCGTCGTCGTGCTCTCGCGATTCTGCGGAACAAGGACGCGACGCACGAACTGTTCGCGATCATCGCACCGCAGGTCGAAAACCGCGAGGGTGGTTACACCCGCATCACGAAGACGCGGTTCCGCAAGGGTGACAACGCCTCGATGGCGCAGATTGAACTGGTCCTCGAGCCCGTAAACCCCAAGCCGAAGTCGGCGAAGAAGACCGCTGCTGCTGCTGCGGCGGCCGCTCCGGTCGCCAAGCCCGCAGCGGTTGTTGCCGACGAGGTCGCGGTCGACGAGGTTTTCGACGCTCCGGTCGAGGAAATCGTTGAGACGGAGGTTGTCGAAACCGAAACTGTCGCCGAGGAAGCCGTGGTCGCGGACGAGACCCCCGAAGCCGAAGCTGTTTCGGACGAGACCCCCGATGCTGATGCAGCACCGGAAGCCGAAGCCGCTCCGGACGATGCCGCCGAGGGCGACACCAAATAGTCTGATGACGAACGGCCCGGGGAAATCCTCGGGTTTTTCGTTGTTTACCGAGGAACGCCATGAGACTGCGCATCGACTTCTCGTACGACGGGACGGATTTTGCCGGATGGGCGAAACAGCCGAACCTCGTGACGGTTCAGGGCGAATTGGAGGGGGCGCTCGCCACGATTTTGCGGCTCGACGCCATTCACACCACGGTGGCGGGACGAACCGATGCGGGAGTGCACGCGACCGGTCAGGTTGCTCACGTTGATGTGGACGATGCGGTCAACCCCGAGCACCTTCGCCGCCGACTCAATTCACTGCTGAAGTCGGGACCGCTCCACGTGCGATCCGTCGTCGCGGCACCCGACGGCTTTGATGCGCGGTATTCGCCGCTGTTTCGCCGCTACGAATACCGAATCTCCGACGACGTGTCGAAGCGCGACCCGCGAACGCGACTCCTGACCTATTGGATCGACGATCACCTCGAACTCGACCTCATGAATGCGGCGGCGACGTCGATTCTGGGACTTCACGACTGGACGACCTATTGCCGACCACGACCGGGTGCAACGAGGGTTCGC
>JAULYU010000240.1:0-8406 GCA_032117735.1 Microbacteriaceae bacterium | reverse complement strand
GGCGGGAGCCCGCGTCGCCATCAACTATCGCGACAAGGAGGCCCGAGCGGAAAAGGTCGCCGCGGGGATTCGAGAGCGCGGCGGAGACGCCATCGTGGTCGGTGCCGACCTGACCGATTATGACTCGATGACGCGCCTGTGCACCACTCTTGCGGACGAGTTCGGGGGACTCGACATCCTCGTGCTCAACGCGTCCGGGGGCATGGAGTCCGGTAAAGAAGACGATTACGCGATGCGGCTCAACCGCGACGCCCAGGTCAACGCCCTCGAGACACTCCGTCCGCTCCTGCACCGCGGTTCGCGGGTTGTGTTCATCACGAGCCATCAGGCGCACTTCATTCGAACCGTTGACACGATGCCGGAATACCTTCCCGTCGCACTGTCGAAGCGCGCGGGTGAAGACGCACTGCGTGAGATGATTCCGTCGCTCGCCGCCGACGGCATCGACTTCGTGGTGGTGTCCGCCGACATGATCGAGGGAACCGTTACGGCGACGCTATTGGACCGTTCCAGCCCGGGCACCATCGAGGCGCGGAAAGAAGCGGTGGGGAAGTTGTACAACGTCGACGAATTCGCGGCCGAAATTGTCGCGGCGGCGGTCGACCCGGTTCCCGCCGACAACACTCGGCTCGTCGGCGACACCGGTTCCTTCGGGCATTAGCCGAGGTCATGACAACGCTGTCATTTCCGAAGCCTTTCGTTCTCGTTCGATTGGTTCTCGGGCTGTACCTGTTCGGACTCGGAATCGCCTTCTTGATTCGTGCGTCCATCGGGCTCGCTCCGTGGGACGTCTTCGGGCAGGGAATCGCGAACATCACGGGGTTGAGCTTCGGGCTCGCAACGGTTCTCGCGAGCGCTCTGGTGTTGCTGCTGTGGATTCCGCTCAAACAAATGCCCGGGCTCGGAACCGTCTTTAATGCGCTTCTCATCGGACCTTTTGTTGATCTCTCGCTGCAGTGGGTACCCGCACCGCCGGTCGACGGACTCGTCGGTCAGGTCGGGTGGTACCTGCTCGGGATGGTCATTATCGCGGTCGGTACCGGAATGTACATCGGGGCGAAACTCGGACCCGGCCCACGAGACGGACTCATGACCGGTGCTGTGGCGAAGTTCGGGAAACCCATTTGGATCGTCCGAACCGTCATCGAAGGCGGTGCCATGCTGATCGGATTCGCGCTCGGTGGCCCGATCGGCCTCGGCACGGTTCTGTTCGTCGTCGGCATCGGGCCTCTGGTGCAGTTGTCCATGCGAGTGTTCCGCTGGATGGACCAACGACGCTCGTGATTCACCCCGACGGCCGCGAGCACATGAAACACCGCGAGACGGCTCGGGTGATCGTGCACGATGCGGGCGGGCGCTTCCTGTTGATGCACACGCACTTCGAGTCCCACACGGGTCTGCCGCCACGCTGGATTACGCCGGGGGGCGGCATCGACCCCGGGGAAACGCCTCTCGACGCCGCAGTGCGCGAACTGCGCGAAGAAACGGGGCTCGTGGTCGATGCGAACGACCTGGGGGAACTCATCGAGAGCGTTTCGGGATACTGGGACTGGCCCGATGGAAAGCGCTTTCACTCCTACGTCGATCACTTTTTCCGGTTCGCGGTGACGGATTTCGAGATTGACACGTCGGGCTGGACCGAATCCGAACACCACGACGTCATCGACATGCGCTGGTGGACGACCGCGGAACTGCGTTCCGAGGCGCCGGTGGTTGGTCCGCCGGGGCTGATTGCCCTGTTGGAGCGGCTCGGCTGACCTTCCCGCTCGATTGCTTTATCCGATAATGCACATTATGTCAGAAACTCCGAGAAAGCGGCATCTCGCCCGCGCGAACCCCTCTCCCAGCGGTTCTACTGGGTTGCGGCGACCCAGGCATCGAGCTTCGCGCTCGCCGCACCGGAATCAATTGAGTGTTGTGCAACCTGAACCGCGTCGGCCATTCGCTCAACGAACGACCGATCGCGTTCGGCGGGATTTTTCGACAAACGATGCGCGACGATTCCCGCGGCCGAGTTCAACACGATGATGTCCCGTGCCACGCTGGGCTTCCCCGCCAGCACCTCGCGCGCCAGAGCCGCGTTCTCGTCCGGGGTTCCCCCACGAATCTCGTCAATCGTGGAATAGGCAAAACCGACCTCGCGCGGGTCAAAATCGTGCTCGGTCACGCTGCCGCGACTGACCTCGAAGACCTTGGAGTGACCCGTCGTCGTGATCTTGTCGATTCCGTCCTCGCCGCGATACACCAGTGCGGTCGCTCCGCGTTGCTGAAAAAGTCCGACCGCGAGTGGAATTCGAGCGGGGTTCGACATTCCGAGCGCGTTCGCCTCGGGACGTGCGGGATTACAGAGCGGTCCTAGTACGTTGAAAATCGTCGGAATCGCCAACTCCTGGCGGACCGGACCGGCGTTTCGAAATCCAGGGTGAAACACCATCGCATTGATGTACGTCACGCCGATTTCGGCAAAAACGCGGGCGACGCGGTCGGGCTCGAGTGAGATGTTTATTCCCAGAGCGGTCAACACGTCATTCGCCCCGGATTTGGAGCTCGCGGCACGGTTTCCGTGTTTGATGACGGGTATGCCGGCTGCCGCGACCACGACGGCCGCGATGGAGGACACGTTGATGACGCCGACGGGGTCTCCCCCGGAACCGACGATGTCAACCGCGTCGGTGGACACGTCGAGCGGAATCGCCGCCGACAAAATTGCGTCGCGAAAACCGACGACCTCGTCAACCGACTCGCCTTTGGCTCGGAGCGCAATCAGGAACCCGGCCAAACGCGCTTCGCTCACCGACCCATTCATGATGTCCGTCATGGCTCGCGACGCCTCGGCGACCGTCAACGAGCGCCCCTGCAGCAGGGTGTCGAGAAGGTCTGGCCAGGATTGAGTCGTCACTGCCCCAGCCTAGCGTTCGCTCACGCGCAACTTTCCACTAAAACTGTGCAAAAACATAGGAAAAACCGCCCAAATGGTCTTTGGAGCGTTTGAAGTTGGGCATAATAGAAACTGTGACTAGCGCCTCAATGATCAGCCCCCAATCGGTCGTCAACCGGCCCAACGCGGTTGCTGTTGGAACGATTGTGTGGCTCGCGAGCGAGGTCATGTTCTTCGCCGGATTGTTCGCCATTTACTTCTCGCTTCGGTCGATGGCGCCGGAAATTTGGGCAGAACAAACCGACAAGTTGGCCATTCCCTTTGCCACGCTGAACACCACAATTCTCGTGCTGTCCTCCGTCACCTGCCAGATGGGCGTGTTCGCGGCCGAGCGGCTTCAACCGAGGCGCACGGGGTGGGCGCCGACCAAGTGGGGCGTGATTGAGTGGTTCTGGCTCACGTACGCAATGGGTGCGTTCTTCGTCGCCGGTCAGGTCTACGAGTACGCAATCCTCACCAGTGAATGGGTGACGCTGGACAGCGACGCCTACGGCAGCGCGTTCTATCTGACGACCGGATTCCACGGTCTTCACGTGACGGTCGGGCTCATCGCCTTCCTGCTCATGATCGGCCGTATTCAAGCGGTCAAGATTTTCACCCACCGAGACGCGATGTCCATGGTCGCCGTGTCGTACTACTGGCACTTCGTCGACGTCGTCTGGATCGGGCTCTTTATCGTCATCTACATCCTCAAATAATCAGAAAGCAGACATGCCACGTTCGCTGAACCGTCAGGGTCGTCGTCACCCGCTCTCGTCCATCGTTCTCATCATGGTGGGACTGTTTGTTTCGGGAGGTGCCTACGCGGCGCTGACGTCGACCGCCTCCGCATCGGACGCCACCATCTCCGCGACGCAAATCGCGGACGGCAAAGCCCTCTTCGCGGCAAACTGCGCCTCGTGCCACGGACTGGTCGGCGAAGGATCAAAAGCGGGTCCTTCGGTGATTGGCGTGGGATCCTTGTCCATCGAATTCCAGGTCGGGTCGGGTCGTATGCCAATGTCGGGCAGCGGACCGCAGGCCGAGAAAAAGCCGGTCCAGTTCACCCAGCCGGAGATTGACGCAATGGGCGCGTGGGTCGACACGCTCGCTCCCGGACCCTCCGTTCCCGACGCCGCGACGTTGACCGGCGGAGACGTGTCCAACGGTGCCGAACTCTTCCGAATCAACTGTGCAATGTGCCACAACGTCGCCGGAGCGGGCGGGGCGCTGACCGAGGGAAAATGGGCGCCGCACCTCAACGACATCGACCCGGTTCACGTCTATGCCGCGATGGTCACCGGCCCCCAAAACATGCCGGTCTTTTCCGACCTCTACATTTCGTCGGAGGAAAAGAACGACATCATCGCCTATCTCAAGTTCCTCGATGAAAACCCGTCGGTCGGCGGTTTGGACCTCGGATCACTCGGCCCGGTTTCGGAAGGTCTGTTTGTCTGGATTTTCGCCCTCGGTGGCTTGGTCGCCATCACCGTGTGGCTGTCGGCGAAATCGAACTAGGTTCACAGAGAGGATTGCGCGATGTCTGATAAGAACTCCGAACTGAGCATTCCCTCGGGTAGCGCCGTGGCGCGCCCCGACCGCATCCAGAACCCTGGCTTCGAACCCGAACACACCCGCGTCACGGATGAATCCGAAAAGCGAATGCGCGGAGCCGAGCGCGGGATTTCTATCCTGTTCATGCTCTCGGGGTTCATGACGGTAGCGGCGACCGCCCTCTATTTCATCTTCCCCATCGTCCCCGGCGATTTGTCGTCCACTCGTAACAACAACATGTTTGTCGGACTCGCCATTGCCGCCGGTCTCTTGTTCTTGGGAATCGGGGCTGTGCACTGGGCTAAAGCGCTGATGCACGGACACGAAATGATTGAAGAACGGCACCCGACCCGAGGCGACGACGCCACGCGCGCGCGCGCCGTCGAAATCTTCCAGCAAGCGAACCAGGAGTCGGGTTGGACCCGGCGAAAGTTGTTGCGGAACTCGCTTGTCGGGGCGCTGGTGGCAATTCCCATTCCCGCCGTCGCGATGTTCCGCGACCTCGCTCCGGCCAACACGCCGGAAGAAGTCCTCAAGCACACCATCTGGGAGAAGGGCGTCCGCCTGACACGGGATCCGAACGGGGTCCCCATCAAGGCCAGCGAGGTGACAATTGGGTCGTCTTTCCACGTCATCCCCGAAAACCTCTTGGAACTCGAAGAGGGTTATCTCAACGAAAAGGCGAAAGCCGCTGTGCTCCTCATGCGCCTCCCCCAAGAATCACTGAACGAAGCGGACGATCGCACGAGCTGGTCCTATGACGGAATCGTCGCCTATTCGAAGATTTGTACCCACGTCGGCTGCCCCGTCGCACTGTACGAACAACAGACTCACCACCTGCTCTGCCCCTGCCACCAGTCGCAGTTCGACGTGGCAAACCACTGCGCAGTCATTTTTGGACCCGCTGCGCGTGCTCTCCCCCAGTTACCAATTACAGTTGATGACGAGGGGTATTTGGTCGCCCAAAGCGACTTCCTGGAACCGGTTGGACCTAGTTATTGGGAGCGTGTCCGATGAGCGTCGCAACACAGAAAAAGAACACCGAAGCAGCGTCCTCTGGACGTGGCATGCGCGTTGTCGGAGGCGTAGCGAACTACGTCGACGAGCGCACCAGCCTGTCAGGCGCCGTCAAGTTCCTCGGTCGCAAGATTTTCCCCGACCACTGGTCGTTCATGCTCGGAGAAATCGCGCTGTATTCATTCGTCGTCATTCTCTTGTCCGGAACCTTCTTGACGTTCTTCTACGACCCTTCGATGGTCGAAGTTCACTACGAGGGTTCGTATGCGCCTCTCAAGGGTCTCGAGATGTCCGCGGCGTATTCGTCGTCGCTCAACATCACCTTCGACATCCGTGGCGGGCTCCTCATGCGTCAGGTACACCACTGGGCCGCGCTGTTGTTCATCGCCGCAATCGGACTGCACATGCTCCGAGTCTTCTTCACCGGTGCTTTCCGGAAGCCCCGTGAAATCAACTGGGTTGTCGGATTTGTGCTCTTCATCCTCGCCATGGCCGAAGGATTCACGGGTTACTCGTTGCCCGATGACCTGCTGTCCGGCAACGGTCTCCGCATTATCGACGGCATGATCAAGGCCGTCCCCGGCATCGGCACCTGGATTTCGTACCTGCTGTTTGGTGGCGAATTCCCCGGAACCGACGTGATCCCGCGCCTGTATGTCCTTCACATCATGATCCTTCCCGCAATGGTCATCGCGTTGATTGCCATTCACATGGTGCTTCTCATCATCAACAAGCACACTCAATTCGCGGGTCCAGGACGAACAAACGATAACGTCGTCGGTTCGCCGATCCTCCCCGTCTTCGCCGCCAAGGCCGGCGGATTCTTCTTCCTGGTCTTCGGTGTCATCATGCTGATCGGATCGCTCTTCACGATCAACCCGATCTGGAACTACGGTCCGTACGACCCCTCCCCCGTGTCCGCGGGAACTCAACCGGACTGGTACATCGGCTTCGCCGACGGCATGTTAAGGCTCATACCCCCGGGCTGGGAGTTTGTGCTGTTTGGCTACACCTGGTCGATGAACCTGCTGGTTCCCATCGTGGTGCTGATGGTGTTCCTCGGCATCGTGATGTTCTACCCGTTCATCGAAGCGTGGGTCACGGGCGACAAGCGCGAACACCACATCGCCGAACGCCCTCGCAACAACCCCACGCGCACCGGAATCGGTGCTGCGGGAGTGACGTTCTACGCTGTCCTCTGGGCCGGCGCGTCCTCGGACATCATCGCCACGCACTTCCGCATGACGATCGAAGGCGTGATTCTGTCTCTTCAGATTCTGCTCATCACCGGCCCGATAATCGCCTTCACGCTGGCCAAGCGGATGGCGCTCGCGCTGCAGCGCAAGGACCGGGAACTCGTCCTGCACGGTTACGAATCAAGTCGGATTGTTCGTCTTCCCGGCGGAGAATACCGCGAAATCCACACCCCTCTGGACGAATTCGAGCAATGGAAACTCGTGTCCTTCGAGGAATACGAGCCCGTGGAACTTCGCCCCAACGAGCGCGGCAAGATTACCCTCGGCGCTCGTCTGCGCTCGTCCGTGTCGAAGATCTACTTCGAAGACCGCATTGCTCCGGTCACCACCAAGGAACTCGAATCCGCTAAGCACTAGACAGCAACCGCACCGCGTGCGGAAATCAGCACCCTCGGTCTTACCGGTCGGGGGTGCTGGCGCTTAACGACCAGGCAGAGTTGACATTTAGGGCGAGAGACTGTTGCCAATCAAGCCAAGGACGAAAAGTGCAATCAGTACGTAACCCAACCAACTGGAGCACGTCCACCAGGTGGACAAACACCCCGCAGGCTTTTCCGGAGGCTTTTCGTTGACGACGTTGATGGTCAGATTCGTGTTCGCCGGGACCTCGAAAGAGACCGGTTGTCCCGGGGTCACGTCGAGACGCTTTTCCTCCGGCACCTCGGCATCACCGTCCTTGCCGTCGCGAGGGTTGGGTTCTGGGTTTTGAGTGTTGCTCACACGTCCAGCCTAAGTGAACGCACGGACATGCAACCCCAATCGACAGATCGCTAATTGTTCCACCAGCGGGGCCTAGCGACGATATGCGCCGCGAACCGGCTCGTAGAACCAACCGATGAACGTGATCAGAACCAATCCGAGCGAGAACAGCGCGAGCCAGATTCCCACCGACATCGCCAGCATCGCGACACCACCGGCAGCACCGGCGAAGAACGGCCACCACGACCACGGGAGGTAGTACCCCATGTCGGTGTCGCCGTCATCGATATCGGCCCGATCGTTGTCTTCGGGCAGGACTCCCCCGTTTTGGCGCCGAAGGTTCAGCAAGAGGAAGCCACCGAGCAACAGGAACATCACCATGGTCAAGGGAATCGCGATAGTGCCGACCCACTCGACAGGATATCCGTCGAGAAAGACCCACGTGGGGTACACCACCGAGAAGAAGAGGAAGAACACGGCCAACCACAGGTAAACCTTGACATTGAGCACCATTGTTGTCGAATCCTTACTTGTCCACGTACCCGCGCGGGGCGAGTTCCGGGTGGTTCAGATCGAACGCCGGAGCCTCGGAACGAATTCGCGGGATGGAGGTGAAGTTGTGACGCGGAGGCGGGCTCGACGTCGCCCATTCGAGCGAACGTCCGTAACCCCACGGGTCGTTCACCCCGACCAGCGGGGCGTTGCGCTGAGTCCACCAGACGTTGAACAAGAAGGGAATCATCGAGAACGCGAGGACAATCGAACCAACGGTCGACAACTGGTTCATCCAGGTGAAGCCGTCCTCCTGGAGATACGTCGCGTATCGACGCGGCATACCCATCACCCCGGCCCAGTGCTGAATCAGGAAGGTCATGTGGAAACCGACGAACAGTAGCCAGAAGTGCAGGTGTCCGAGATCTTCGCGCAGCATCCGTCCCGTGAACTTGGGCCACCAGAAATAGA
>JAULYU010000239.1:0-3675 GCA_032117735.1 Microbacteriaceae bacterium | reverse complement strand
TCGGTTTCGCCCGGCGATGCGAAAGATTAGACTACGAACACATGAATGACGACGACCTCGACGCCTATGACCGCGACGCGGAACTGCAACTGTTCCGCGAATACCGCGACGTCGTCAGCCAGTTCTCGTACGTCGTCGAGACGGAACGCCGGTTTTATCTCGCAAACGATGTCCAACAGGTCGTCAAAGAAACCGGGAACGATTTCTATTTCGAACTGACTCTCACGGATGTGTGGGTGTGGGATGTCTATCGCGCCGACCGGTTCGTGAAGTCCGTCACGATTCTGACGTTCAAAGACATCAACGTCGAAGAAACCGGCAAGAAAGAACTCAAGTTGCCGCGCGACCTCGCGTTCGGCGAAAACTAGGCCTTCCCCCACACCGCCCCGGCGCGGTGAGTTCTCCACCGATTCGCGGGGACTCGGTTCGTTGTGTGCGCCCATCGTCGACCCTGATGGGGGAGGAACGATGGCACGCAAAGACGAACTGGGACGCTGGGGCGAAAACGTCGCCGGCGACTTCCTCGTGGCGAACGGATACGACGTGCTCGACCGCGGCTGGCGGTGCTCGCAGGGGGAAATCGACATCGTCGCGCGGATTGACGGCACGGTGTCCTTCGTCGAAGTCAAAACCCGTCGATCGGTGCGTTTCGGGCACCCGCTCGAGGCGATCACGCCGATAAAACTTGCACGGCTCCGAATCCTCGCCGGCGAATGGTGCCGTGAACACCGCGTTCACGCCCGGCGCGTTCGAATCGATGCAATCGGGATCGTGGGAAACGGGACCGCCGTAGACAGCCTCGACCATCGAATCGGGGTGTTCGAATGAGCCTGGGTCGCACCCGTTCGGTCGCCCTGGCGGGTTTGTCGGGACATCTGGTCGACATTGAAGCCGACATCGCGTCGGGGCTCCCTGCGTTGGTATTGATTGGACTACCCGATGCGTCGCTGGGTGAATCAAAGGACCGGGTCCGCAGCGCCATCGCGAATTCCGGGCAATCGATGCCGCCAACCCGCGTCACCATCAATTTGTCGCCGGCGAGTTTGCCCAAACAGGGAAGCGGGTTCGACCTGGCCATTGCCCTCGCCATTGTGGCGGGGACGGGGAACGTTCCCGCGGAATCCGTCGCCCGCTGCGTTCACCTCGGTGAACTCGCCCTCGACGGGCGATTGCGACCCATCGCGGGTGTTCTTCCCGCGGTGGTGGCGGCGCGCGACGCCGGGATCACTCGCATCATGGTTCCGGCGGGCAACCGGGCCGAAGCGGAACTCGTCCCGGGAATCGAGGTGGTGGCGGTCGCGAGTCTTGCTCACGCACTTCGCGCGCACGGGGCCGACATCGCAGTGCCCGACGTCGAAGTTCTGACGCCCCCGGCGGAAACGGAAGCGGGTTCGTCGACGCGTGACCTGTCCGATATTGTCGGCCAACCCGACGTCGTCGAGGCACTCATCACCGCCGCGGCGGGGGGACACCACATGTTTTTGCTTGGTCCACCCGGAGCGGGCAAGACGATGGTGGCGGAACGGCTGGTCGATGTCCTACCCGACCTCACCCCCGACGAATCGCTGGAAGTCACGAGCATCGCGTCCCTCGCGCGGGTTGCAAACACCTCGAGCCTGATCACGCGCCCGCCGTTCGTCGCACCCCATCACACGGCGACCGCGGTTGCAATCGTGGGTGGCGGTTCGGGGGTGATTCGTCCGGGGGCAGTTTCACGTGCGAGCCGTGGCGTGTTGTTCCTGGACGAAGCCCCCGAATTCGCCGTGACGGTTCTCGACGCGCTTCGGCAACCGCTTGAATCGGGCGATATCGAGATCCATCGCGCCCACCACAGCGCTCGGTTCCCCGCTCGGGTGCAACTGGTTTTGGCGGCAAACCCGTGCCCGTGTGGCAAGTCCGGAGTCGCCGATTCGACCTGCGTCTGCACCCCCGACCGCCGCCGACGGTATTTGTCGCGGTTGTCGGGTCCCATCCTCGACCGCATCGACATTCACGTGGCGGTGTCGAGGGTTGCGCGGGCGCAACTGTTCGACACCTCCGTCACGCGGACCACGACGGCCGAGGCGCGAGTGCGGGTGGCGGTGGCGCGGGCGGCCGCGACCGAACGCTGGGGACCGACTCGGCCCGATTCGACCGAACTTCGAGCGGGGCGGTTTCGATTGCCCCCGACAACCGTTCGTTCGTTGGACGCGGCTCTTGACCGCGGCGCTCTGTCGATGCGGGGCTATGACCGCGTACTTCGAATCGCCTGGACACTCGCCGACTGTGATGGCGTGACAAATCCCACCGCCGACCATGTCGGTCGCGCGCTGTACCTACGACAAGGAGTACCCGCTTGACATCCACCTGGAACCTGTCCGACACCGACATCGATCGCGCCATGACGACACTGCGACCGGACACTGACACAGTCGACCGCCGAGGCGCATTCGCCGAAGCCGCCTGGGCGTTCCTCACCGAGCCGGGCGACCGCATCGCCGGGGCGTTCATTCGAACGTGGGGAGCGACGGACGCACTGTCCCGAGTCCTCGCCCGACCCGCCGGGTCGAGCCTCGTCAACGACGGGGTCACCGCGGGCGACGCGGCCGAGGCCCTCGCCCGATGGGAGCCGCGAATGGATGCCGCTGCGCTATTCCGTTCGCTTTCGACGGCGACGTCTCTCGGTGCTCGGGTCATTCGGACCAGCGACGAACAGTGGCCGGACGGACTGGGGGATTTGGGTGACCACGGTCCGCGCGTGTTGTGGTGTCGCGGTGAGGTGGCCGCTCTGCCTCGCCTCGACCGATCTGTGGCGATTGTTGGGGCACGGGCGTCCACCGGTTACGGCGAACACGTCGCGATGGATTTCGCGGCGGGTTTGACCTCGCGCGGTTACACGGTCGTATCGGGCGGCGCCTACGGGATCGACGGCATGGCCCATCGCGCGGTTCTCGCCTGCGGCGGCACAACGGTCGCGGTTCTCGCGGGCGGCATCGACCAGTTGTATCCGGCCGGGCACGACGAACTGCTACGGCGCATCATCGCCGCGGGCGCGGTCGTGTCCGAGGTGTCACCGGGCGGCGCGCCAACGCGGTGGCGTTTTCTCCAGCGCAACCGACTCATCGCGGCGATGGCCGGAGCCACGGTGGTCATCGAAGCCGGCTACCGCAGCGGGTCGCTTAACACTGCGACTCACGCGCGCGACCTGGACCGTCCCATCGGCGTTGTCCCGGGTCCCGTCACGAGCGGTGCGAGTGCGGGTTGTCACCGACTGTTGCGCACCAACCCGGCGACGACTCTGGTCACCTCGGTCGGCGACGTCGTGGAACTCCTGACAAACGAATCATCCGAACGTGGCTTCGACCCGCGCGATTCCGAAATCGTCACGCGTGTTTTCGATTCCCTGGGAACAGGGGCACCACGTTCAATCGAGGTGGTTGCGGCGCGAGCCGGCGTCGCCGTCACCGAGGTGACCGCCGCACTCGGTGCGCTGGAGGCCGAGGGTCGCGCTCTACGACAGTCGAGCGGGTGGGTGCGCGGGTCCGGCTGAACCTCGGCTATTGGGTGGTGGGACCACAGTCGGTAATCTGGCGATATGACTGACTCGGACGTCGCCACCCACGTCATTGCGCACATATCGGATACCCACCTGCTGGGCGGCAACCGAAAGCTGTTTTCCGCCATCAATGTGACCCG
>JAULYU010000238.1:0-14419 GCA_032117735.1 Microbacteriaceae bacterium | reverse complement strand
TCTTGGCGTCCTCGGCGTCATCCGCCTCGTTCCGATCAACATCCTGACCCTCTTCGTACGCCGCCAAAAACCCGCGCACCGTGATCGTGGTTCCCGCGGACGACATGGTCGCGGTGCCCAACGCGCCGACGGGTGCGGTCATCGTCACGGACACCGTTTCGCCGGTCGCGTCGACCATTTGTGAAGCGACGGTTCGCTTCCAAATAAGGTCGTACAAACGGAATTCGTCCGCGGACAGCAACCGCCGCATTTCCTCGGGCGTCTTGAACGTGTCCCCCGCGGGACGAATCGCTTCGTGCGCCTCCTGGGCGTTCTTCACCTTGGATTGGTAAGTCCGTGGCGTTGCGGGAATGGACGCCGCACCGTACAACGCGACCGCCTGGGCGCGGGCAGCCGCGACCGCCTGGGCGGACAGCGAGATCGAGTCGGTTCGCATGTACGTGATGTGTCCGTTTTGGTAGAGGCTCTGGGCGATCCTCATCGCGTCCCGAGACCCGAGCCGCAACTTTCGTCCCGCCTCTTGCTGAAGAGTTGAGGTGGTGAACGGTGCAGCGGGGCGCCGCGTGTAGGGCTTGGATTCGATGTTCATCACGGTGGGCGCCGAGACTTCGAGCGCCTGCGCCAACTGCCGCGCCGTCGCCTCGTCGAGAACCGTGGCGCCGCTGGTCAATTTTCCGTTGTCGTCAAAATCGCGGCCCGACGCAAGTTTGGCATCGTTCAGTTTGGTGACTTTGGTGCCGAACGATTCGCCCTTTTTAGTCATGACGGTCGCCGACACGTCCCAGTAGGAGGCGGCGGTGAACGCACGGCGTTCCCGTTCCCGCTCGACAATCATGCGAAGTGCTGGGGATTGAACGCGACCGGCGCTCAGTCCGCGACCAATTTTGCTCCACAGCACCGGCGACAGTTGATATCCGAACAGGCGGTCGAGGATACGACGAGTTTCCTGCGCGTCGACGAGGGGCATGTCTATTTCACGCGGGTTTGCCACCGCCTCCGCAATCGCGTCTTTGGTGATTTCGTGAAACACCATGCGCTTGACCGGGACCTTCGGTTTGAGGATTTCCAACAGGTGCCACGCGATCGATTCCCCTTCGCGGTCCTCATCGGTCGCGAGAAGCAACTGGTCCGCGTTCTTCAGCGCTTTCTTCAAATCGGTGATGGTCGCCTTGGCGCGGGGCGTGTCTACATATATAGGTGCGAACCCGTTTGAGATGTCGACACCAAACTGACCGTGGGTCGGTTTGAGTTCGGCGGGGACCTCTTTCGGCTGAACAAGGTCGCGAACGTGACCGACCGACGCCAACACCTCGTAGCCATCGCCCAGGTATTTGGCGATGGTTTTTGCTTTCGCGGGGGACTCCACGATCACGAGTGTGTGCTTGTCGGACACTGTTCTCCTTGTTGTTTGCGTTGCTCAGAGCGTACGTCGGACGGCCGGATATTCGGCCAGCGGGGTATCACCCTGTTCGCGATTAGTGACTATACACAGCCTGTCAATGAGTTTCGTCCGTCTGTTATTCCCGTGGCGTGGCGAAACGGTCGCGGTTCGGACTCAATCGCTAGCGTTCCGGCCCTGCGACCGCGGTCGCTCGCACACCGTCCTTTGCGATTCGAACCGTCGCGATTCCATCATCGACGACACACTTTTCGACCCGCGGAATCTCGGGTTCGCACGGGGTGGGGTCCCCCGCGAGCGCCCGCGTGGCCACGGTGGCGGCGCTCAGTTCAGCTTCGCGGATGGTGTCAGTAACGCGCAGAATCACCGATGCTCCCGCGAGCCCTCCGAGCGCAAGACTGACGACCGCCCCCATCAGGACCAGTGCCGTGACGCCACCCGAACCGCGTTCTATCGCGGTGCGCACTGGCTCACCGTGACGTGTCCCATCAACGGAAGAGGTGGCGGGAACCGCGCATCGACGCACACCTCGAATGGCTCGACCCGGGCGGACCAGTCGGCGAACGGAACGATTCGCTCCGCTGCTGCGAGCCGATCGCCTATCGGTTCACCCCGAACGATGTCCCGCGCCGCTTCGGATGCAACCGAGGTGGCCGTAACCGCGTCCATCGACCACCGAATCACCCCGATTATCAGCCCAACGACGAGTAACAGCGCCGGTATGGCAATCGCGATTTCGAGCGTCACGAGGCCCTTCTCGTTACGAGACGAAACTGAGCGCACCGCTGATGAGATCCGTCAGAAGGTTCTGCACGGGACTGCTCTTGAGGACGACGGCGAGGAGACCGGCAAAGCCGGCGGCGGCCACCGTGGCGATCGCGTACTCCGCTGTTGCGGCGCCGCGGTCGGGAGTTTGACTGGTGAGGAAGGTGTGTGTTGTGTTCATGTGCCGATTTTCCCAACGCGACACGCCACACGGGCCCGACTAACGAGATTTTGTTTATCAATTAAACCGCTTATAGGATGTGGACAACTCTTCGAAAGGGATTTCATGCGTTCACTTGCCCTAGCAACCGCGACCGCGGCGCTTTTTCTCGTATCAGCCCCGGCCTCGGCCCTCAGCACCAGCTACGGCGTCGATGTGTACATGTCGTCTCCGAAGGTTCAGGGAACGGCCATCACCACCGGTTTGACCTTTGAAGATTTCGACGTGATTACTGTGGGCGCTTGCCCCGCGACAATCGCGATCGGCGCGATTGTCGGCAACTGCAACGTTGAAAACGCCGCAAGTTACGGAGGAGCGTCGACCGACGCAGACGACGCGACCCCGACGACGTCCGGTGTTGGCAGCAGATATGCAACCACCGCGACCGACGGAGGATCTCCGGCGACGTACCAATTCACGATTGACCTCAATGAGCCAGCCAAGTACCTAGGCCTTTGGTGGTCCGCGGGTAGCCCCGGAAACACCATCGAGATGTACTCCGAAGGTGAACTCGTTGCATCCGTCACCGTGGACGGCATTCTCACGCTCCTTGAAGGAGCCACCGTGACAACAGTTGGCAACACTAGTGTCAACACCATTGACTATGAGGGAAATCCTCGCGACGTCACCCTCTCCGCCGGAGAACCCTTCCTCTACCTCAACCTGTATGGCACGGGAGGCGCAGCGTTCGACCGAATCAAACTCATCGGCGGAGGTTTTGAATTCGATAACATCGCCGTCTCGGACCAAACCCAAGTGCCTGGTTCGACGGAAATTCCCGTTGAGTTCATGCCCGGTGAAAACGAACCTCCGGTTGATGAAGAACCACTCGCCAACACGGGAATGGCCGACGCAAGTCTGCTCGGGCTGACTGTTGTCGGACTTGCTGCGGCCGCCGTGGCGCTTCGCCGCAATCGCGCACGCGTCTAACCGGCAACGAGATTTCCCCAGCGACTTAAACGACTAACCGCAGGTTGACTACTTCGTCAGCCTGCCGTTAGTTATGTCGGGAACTACCGATTCGCTGCATTGCTTTATTAAAATTTCGGTTGAGGAGGGCAATCCCGAGTGCGACGGCACCAAAGATCGCGAGCGCGAAGCCAACTATTGCAACAAGAGTAAGCACGATGTTTTCTTCCAATGTCATGGCGCCGTTGCCCATTACGGAAACGCTGACGTTAAGTATTGCAAGCAAAGCACCCATAAATCCCACGATTGAAATATTTTGGCGCTGTGCTTCGCGACTTTCAATCAGAACTGACCGTTCGAGTTCTTCTCGCAAGTCCGCGTGTTGAGTTTCCAGTTCCTTCGCGCTCTCGAGCCCAGCAACTCGAATGGACGCCAGGGATTGCTCAAACATAGATTCAATGGCGCGCGATTGTGCGTCGATAGTGTCAGCCGCCTTATTGCCGACCTCACGTTGAACTTCGCGCATGGCCTCAACTTGGGCAATCACGTCCTCGGGTGTTTCGGCCAGCCGTATACGAATTCTCGCCAATGTCCCACCAAATCGGCGTTCGTGAACCTCTGCGTCTTTCGCGAAGCCCTCCGCCTCGCGAAGGATCGCAATCCGCTCGGGCTTGCCGAGTTTGCCCCAAATAGCGTGTTCGAGGAGGAGGTGAGCCAAGCCATGCTTGACTCCAGCATTGTCACCTATCTTTTCGTTCGCAGAACGCGATAATTGGATTGCGCGAACAACTTCGGAATCACTCTGCCCGATAGAAGCAATCGCTTCCAGATGGTCCGCGCTCGCTCCGGCGAACGCCCAACTTGGTGAAAACGTCCGGATTAAGTTCGCGACTTCCCTGCTCTCTTTTGCCTTTCGTTGACGACGGTAACCAATTGCTGCGACAGTTGCGGCAATTGCCCGCACGTCATCGACCAAAACCTTCGACGGAATCTCACTGATTTTCGGTTCCATGGCAATCGCGTGGAAAAGTTCAGGCGCAAGCGGGTTCTTGGTCGCAAGCGCGGTACAAGCGATTTCCAGCAAATGGTAGCTCGACTGATAAATGGGTATTTCGAGTAATTCGACGATGGCCTTTACGCCGCCCTTAACGCTCGTGGCTGAGGCCCCGATGTTTGGTTCTGTTACCGCAGTGAGGGCCGTCCTTCGTAAATCAATCTTAAGGTCACGAATACGCACGCCAAGATCGGCAAGCCGCTCGACTTCAATGGAATTTGGTTCACTTGCCACAGATTCCTCATCTCATCCTCGTTATTCTGATTCTTCCAAAATTATCGTAACGTTGTTGACCTGCGAGTCCGTGGGGATGGGTTCGGAATCCCTTACGTGGACCAGCGGTGGCTGATGTTGATAGCCCGTCCGCCTTCTTAAACCTGCGTTCACAGACGATGTCCCTCACGCCAGCAGATTGTGGATCAACCGCTCAGTAATCGAATGCGGTCGTGTACCCGTTCATTGCGGGTTGGCCTCCGAGGTGGGCATAGAGAACGCGACTGCCGTCGGGAAAGTAACCCTCGCGAACGAGGTCAATCATCGCGGCCATCGACTTACCCTCGTAGACCGGGTCGGTGATCATCCCGTCCATTCGGGCCGCGAGTTCGATGGCTTCGATTGTGCGCGGGCCGGCAATTCCGTAGATACCGTCGTGCCAACGGTCAAAGAGGACGATTTCGTCGTCACGGACCTCACGCCCCAGTTCGATGCCCGCGGCTGTCCGGCGCGCAATGCGCGCAATCTGGTCGCGAGTTTTGTCGACCGTTGCGGACGCGTCAATTCCCAACACCGTCTGGGCGCGGTCAGAGTGCGCAAAACCGGCAATCATTCCGCCCTGAGTCGACCCCGTCACGGAACACACGATGACGTTGTCGAAGGTAAAGCCGAGTTCGTTCTCTTGGTCCTCGACTTCGAACGCCCACCCCGCGAAACCGTGGCCGCCGAGTTCGTGATCGGACGCTCCCGCGGGAATTGGGTAGGGCTTACCGCCGCGAGCCTCGACCGATTCGATGGCCTCTTCCCAGGACTTACGGAACCCGATGTCGAACCCGGCCGAGTCGAGCCGCACATCGGCGCCGAGGATACGGCTCAGCAGGATGTTCCCCGTCTTTTCATAGTTGACCTCGTCCCAGTCAACCCAGTGCTCTTGGACCAGAACCGCACGGAGCCCCATTTTTGCGGCGACCGCGGCGACCTGGCGGGTGTGATTCGACTGGACGCCGCCGATCGACACGAGCGTGTCACACCCCTGGTTAATCGCCTCCGCAACAAGGTACTCCAACTTGCGCGTCTTGTTGCCGCCGAAGGCGACACCCGAATTGACGTCTTCGCGCTTCGCCCACAATTCGACTTTTCCGCCGAGGTGTTCGGTCAGACGGTCCAGTCGGTGAATCGGGGACGGTCCGAATCGAAAGTTGAGCCGTGGGGTGTTCTCCAGTGCGATGCGCGTCATAACTCCGAGTCTTTCACAAATCGGTGCGTCCGGCGAAAAACCCGCCTCTCTAGGACAGGTCAGCCCGTCGACGTCTCGAGCGTGACTGTTGCAGCGCCGTGAGGCCGAGTGCGATCAACACGGCGGCGGTCGCCGTCCCCATTCCCACGAGGGATTGGGTCGGTCCCGTGTTCGCGAGGCCTCTCGTGCCTTCTTCGTCAACCGGCGGGTCAACCGGCGGCTCACTGCCCGGGATGAGGTAGCGGATTAGGACGATTCCCGAACCGCCCTCAAATGTTGACCTACCTCCACCACCCGTGTTCGCGGCACCTGTGTTCGCGTTTGGAACGGTAACACCATTGATCATTCGGTCGGCTCCGGCTCCGCCGCCACCCCCAGTCCCTCCAATACCGGCGAGCGCATATCCGATAAAACTGGCTGGAGAGTAATCCCATGTTTTCGGCTCCGAGGTCGCGGCGTCGAAATTGCCGCGTCCGCCACCCCCGCCCGCAAAATAGACATCCTGACCGACAATCTCACCGATAGCGAGTTCTGTAGCAGCCACCGATTCCACGAGGCTTGATGCAAAGCCAGAGCCACCCGCACCGGGCGCCAAGATCGTGTTGAAAGCATCACCCGTTTTCCCGACGGTTCCATCGGAAACAAAGGTGATGTCCCCGCCCGCTTCACCGGCACCACCACCACCGGCGCCTTGCCAGAACGATACGCTCAACCCCACTCCGGGCGGACCGGACGAGTTGTTATAGCTGTAGTTTGCATTTGACAGATAGACATAGACCGCGTTGGCGTCACCGCCGTCGTTACGCAACCCAACCCCCGCAGAGCCCGCGGCCGACCCGACCGCCACCGGGTCTTGCTTGTTGTTGCTCGTTCCCGCCTGATTGCCCACCGTCTTCCAGGTTCCAACTGGAGACGCCATCGCCCCGCCGCCCGACCCACCAGGTGATGCCGCTGAATAGACGGTTGCACCTGCTGATTGAGTGACACTACTGCCGCCGCCACCACCGAAGGCGACAACGCCATCGAAGGACGAGGGAAGCCCGTTCGATCCAGCGGCCGTCGTGGACGTAGTTCCCGCACCGCCCGAACCGACCGTAATGTCAATTGTCTCGGCGGGCGTGACGGCAAGATCAGTGTCTTCAAAGAGTGCGCCGGCACCACCACCACCAAAGTTTCCACCGCCGCCGCCGCCACCGACAACGAGGATGTCAACCTCCGTCACCTCGGCCGGAACAACCCAACTTCCCGAACCCCCCGACGAAACAGCGGGTCCTGTGATTGCAACAAGGCAATAGTTTCCGCTCCGCGCGACCGATCCAGTGAGGCTATTTACTTGCTGGGCACAATCGCCGGTGCCCAGGGTCGTAGTCACGCCCCATGCGGGCTGGCTGAAGGCCGCAAATGCGAGGCCGGATATTGTGGTGATTGCGAGTGTCCGTCGAAAGAAAGTCATGTTCACCATGCTACAAACAAGAGCGATAAATCGCATTCGTTTCGATTATCCGCGAAACACCGGATACATCGCAATCAACAACACCGCGGCCCAGTGGCACAGGAACGCGATGACGGTCAAGACATGAAAAATCTCGTGGAATCCGAATACGCCCGGAATCGGATTGGGTCGCTTCAGTCCGTATACGACAGCGCCGACTGAATAGGCGAGGCCGCCGAGAATCACCAGAACCGTCATCGGGACATTGACCGCGAATAACTGGGGCATGTACCAAACGCTCGCCCAGCCGAGAGCGAGATAGAGCGGAACGTACAACCAACGCGGTGCACCCAACCAGAACACGCGGAAAACGATTCCGAGCCCGGCTCCGATCCACACCGCCGTCAACAACCACAGGCCGTCGGACCAGGGAAGTGCCGAGAAACCGAGCGGTGTGTACGTTCCCGCGATGAGGACGAAAATGTTGGCGTGATCGAGCCGTTTGAGGACCGCGCGCGCCTTTGGCGACCACTCGATGCGGTGGTAAGCCGCCGACGTGCCGAACATCAAGAACGATGAAATGGCAAAGGCGACGCTCGACCACGTTGCGACGGGACCGTCGGCGAGAGCGACGAGTACCAAACCCAGCACAGCGACAACGGGTAGCGCGCCCAAGTGGAACCAACCTCGTAACAGCGGTTTGTGTTCGTGCCCACCCGCCGTTGATTCCCGCGAAGGTTTCCGCGGAACAGACCTCCGAGTTGTCGCCATTTCTCCACCCTAGTCACCGCGCAACACGCGCAACCTGCGCCCAACGCGATTAGTCTGATGGGTACGCTCGCGGGCGTGACCGATCAATCCTGAACGATAGGACGAGGACGCCGATGTCCACCACCACGATTGACAGCCTTCTGAACGAGAACCGTCGTTTCCCCCCGACGGCCGAGTTTGTCGCGAATGCCGTTGCCCAGCCGAATCTGTACGACGCTGCCGCCGCGAATCGGCTCGAATTCTGGGCCGATCAGGCGCGCGCACTGCACTGGCACCGACCTTTCACCGAAACCCTCGACTGGTCGGGAGCTCCCGTTGCGAAGTGGTTTGCGGACGGAGAGATCAATGTTGCCTACAACTGTCTCGACCGTCATGTCGAAGCGGGGCTCGGAGACCGTGTGGCCATACAGTTCGAAGGCGAGCCGGGTGATTCGCGCGCCATCACGTACCGTGAGTTGACCGACGAGGTTCGCAGGGCCGCGAACCTGCTCGCCAGTCTCGGAGTCGGACAGGGCGACCGCGTGGCGTTGTACATGCCCCTCATCCCCGAGGCCATCGTGGCGATGCTGGCCTGTGCCCGTGTTGGCGCCATCCATTCGGTCGTGTTCGGCGGGTTCGCCGCCGAAAGCCTGCGCGCCCGAATCGAGGACGCCGAAGCCAAACTCGTCATCACCGCCGATGGCGGCTACCGAAAGGGCGCGGTCTTCAACCTGAAAGACGCCGTCGATGAGGCCGTCGCGTCCACACCGACCGTCGAAAAGGTTCTCGTGGTCAAGCGCGGGGGTAACGACGTCACGTGGGTGAACGGTCGCGATCTGTGGTGGCACGACGAGATTGCGCCGATGTCCAGCGACCACACCGCGCGAGCTTTCCCCGCCGAAAATCCCCTCTTCATCCTGTACACCTCGGGAACGACGGGAAAGCCGAAGGGAATCCTGCATACGAGCGGCGGCTATCTGACACAAGCGGCGTTCACCCACCGAAACGTTTTTGACCTGCACCCCGAGTCGGACGTCTACTGGTGCACTGCCGACATCGGCTGGATCACGGGCCATTCGTACGTGGTTTATGGACCTCTCGCCAACGGAGCGACCCAGGTGATTTATGAGGGCACCCCCGACTTCCCCGCGCCCGGTCGCTGGTGGGACATCATCGAAAAGTACAAGGTATCGATTTTCTACACCGCCCCAACGGCGATTCGCTCGTTCATGAAAGCGGGACGCGAAATCCCCCAGTCGCGCGACCTGTCGTCACTCCGGGTCTTGGGTTCTGTCGGCGAACCCATCAACCCCGAAGCGTGGATGTGGTACCGCGAGGTGATCGGCGGAAACAACTGTCCGATCGTCGACACGTGGTGGCAGACCGAGACCGGCGCTATCATGATCTCCGCTCTGCCGGGAATCACCGCGACAAAACCCGGTAGCGCGCAGGTTCCCATTCCGGGGATTTCGGTCAACGTGCTCGACGACAACGGTGTTCCGGTCGGGTCGGATGCCGGCGGCCTTCTCGTTGTCACCGAACCGTGGCCATCGATGCTGCGCGGAATCTGGAAGGACCCCGAGCGCTTCGCCGAGACCTACTGGTCGACGTTCGCGGGTATTTATTTCGCCGGCGACGGCGCTCATCTCGACGCCGACAACGACGTCTGGCTGCTCGGGCGGGTTGATGACGTCATGAATGTGTCCGGGCACCGCCTGTCGACGATGGAAATCGAATCGGCTCTGGTGTCCAACCACGCGGTCGCCGAATCCGCTGTGGTCGGCGCCACGGACGACGTCACCGGTCAAGCCGTCGTGGCCTTCGTGGTTCTCAAGCGTCGGGCGCAGGGTGTGACCTCGGCGGCAGAAGATATCGCTGCGCTCAAAGCCCACGTCGTGAAGGAAATCGGCGCGATTGCCCGACCGCGGGACATCTATTTGGTCGAGGACCTTCCCAAGACCCGGTCGGGGAAAATCATGCGCCGTCTGTTGCGCGACATCGCCGAGGGCCGTGAAATCGGAGACACCACCACACTGTTGGACACCTCGGTCGTCCGCGTCATCGGCGATCAGGTGAATTGACCCGCGGTCATATGGCCGGATCCGTTATGCGGAGGCGCGAAAAAATCCCTGGGCCATACTCGCGACCGCCGGAATGACCGTGAGAGTGATGAACGCCGGGAAAAGACACACCCCCAACGGAACCAAGAGCTTCCCCGGCAATTCCTCGATGTGACCGCGGACATCGAAACGAGCCGCACGACGAAGTTCGGCGGCGTGATGTCGCATTAGGTGCGCGACGGGTATCCCCGTGTTTCGCCCAATCTCCCGGATGCTGCACACCTCGTCCCATTCAGAGGTGACTCCCCAACGCTGCGCACAGCGCGCGACCAGTTCGGCCGCATCCGGGGTGAGCCCCGTCACACTCAACACCTCGGCCACGCAATCCACGAGAACCCCGGTTTCCAGCGCCGGCACGGTGACGCGGCTGCGCAGCACTGCCATCCACCGCCACCCCGCGAGTGTCGCCCCTGCGCCCACGACCACACACGCCCACCCGGCGGGTTGAATGACGAGGAACCCGATGGCGTCGACGCCGAACAACGCCGATGCCAGCGCGGTGGCGATGGGCAACGCCGACAGCACGACAGCGGAGTGGCGGGCCGCTGTCGCGGCAATCGTGGCTTCCCGTCGAAGCCCGTCGTTCTCATCGAGCGCATCCGCCACCAGCAACAACAGTCGCGACCGCGGCGCTCCGGTTTCGCGGGCGAGTTCGACGATGTCCGAAATCATCGGGTGCTGTAGAGCTTCCACCGCCAGGGGTACGCCCGATTGCAATCCGAATGCGAGTCGACGGAGTTCTCGCGCATTCACGAATCAACCACGACAACATCCCCCGTGCGCCGGAATCGTCCGATGCGCAATCGGTGCGTTCCATCGGTGCGTTCACACAACAGGACGTGCGAAAAAGCGACAGTGACCAGCCGCGCAATGGTCATCGAGTCGACCCCGGCCATCATCCCCAGCCCGATCAGACGCTCGGGCACCTCGTCGAGGGATCGGGCGTGAATCGTGGACAACCCCCGATGTCCCGACGTGAGCGCCAACAGGAGGTCGACGATTTCCGCACCGCGAACCTCGCCCACGACGATTCGATCGGGGCTCATGCGCAGTGCCTCTCGCACCAGTTCGCTCATCGTCACCGCGCCCGCGCCTTCGGCGTTGGGCGGCCGGGTGGTCATGGACACGATGTGTGGGTGGCGAACAGACAGTTCGGGGATGTCTTCCATCACAACGATTCGTTCCGTCGGCGAAACTCGAGACAGCAGTATCTCGGTGACGGTGGTTTTGCCACTTCCCGTCGCGCCCGCGACGAGGACGGAACCCCCGTCGAGCGAGTCCCATACCGTCTCGTCCGCCACGGCAAAATCTGATTCACGAAGAGGCGCGGCCCGCGGAAATCGCAACGAAATCAGTGCGGAACCGCGCGAGATGGGGGGCAACACAACGTGCGCGCGGATGTTACCCGCGAGCGCCGAGTCCCCGGTGGGTTTGGCATCGTCGACTCGGCCGCCCGTCAATTCGACAAGGCCCACGCCGATGCGCCGCGCCTCGCGCGCTTCGAGACGAACACCCGAATCATCGAATCCGGCCGATCGACGCACCCACACCACTCCGTTGCCATCGACGCAGACATCCCGCACGTCCGATTCGACAATGGCGCCAAGGGCCCCGAGAGCGGCGTGCAGAGTTGGGCTCACCCTCGCATCGTGATGCCTTGGGCCATCCGTCCACGGCGAGAACCGTCATTTCGGTGCACAACCCGCTGCGACGATCGACTGGGGAGAAACTCGTGTCGAGGTTTTAGGCGAATTCGACGATGAGTTCGAGTTCGACCGGAGCATCGAGCGGCAAAACCGCCACTCCGACGGCACTCCGCGCGTGTCGCCCCGCGTCACCAAAAATCTCAACCAGGACGTCGCTCGCACCGTTCGCAACACCGGGTTGACCCGTGAAGTCAGATTCCGACGCGACGAAAACGACGAGTTTCACAATCCGCGAAATACGGTCGACCGATCCGATAGCGGTTTCGATGGCGGCGAGCGCGTTCAGCACCGCGGTGCGGGCGTAGCCCTGCGCGTCGTCGGCCGACACGGTCGAACCGACTTTGCCCGTCGCCGGCAACACGCCGTTGACAAAGGGCAATTGGCCGGCGGTGAACACGAGGTTGCCGGTTACCATCGCCGGCAGGTACGACGCCACCGGTTTTGCCACCTCGGGGATGACGATGCCCAGTTCGGCGAGTCGCTCTGTCGCACTCATAATCGCGAGCCTAGGCGGTCAGGGGGCGCTTGAAGTAGGCCACGAGCCCACCCTCCGGCCCCGCCAGAATCGTGACGAGTTCCCAGCCCTCGTCCCCCCACGTGTTGAGGATTTGGGTCGGGTTGTGAATCAGAAGCGGTGTGGTCGCATATTCCCACTGGGTCACGGTGGCTCCGTTTCGGAAATTCTTAGGTTGACTGGGTAATCTTGATTCTATGTCCAACCCGTTATCGCGCTTCACCTCAGTTCTTGGCTCCTGGCTCGGACTCGGAATCGTCGGGTTGATCTCTGGCCTGTTGGTCACTGTCATGATGACGCCCGTCATCGCGGTCACGGGAATCACCATCAAAAACACACTGTCGGTATTCGACGCACTGCCCGACTTCATCGAGATCGGACGACAAGCGCAGAAGAACGAGATTTACGTCCAAAAGACGAACGACAAAGACGACGGATACATCAAGATTGCTGACGTGTATTGGCAAGACCGCGAAGAAATCCCGCTCAGCCAAATGTCCCAGTTCCTCAAGGACGCAGCCATTGACGGCGAGGACCGACGGTTCTACGAACACCAGGGCGTCGACCTCCCCGGAATCATCCGTGCCGGTCTCGGCAACTTCATCGCGGGTGACATCACCTCGGGTGCCTCGACCTTGACGATGCAGGTCATCAAAAACATTTATGTGCAACGCGCCGAGGCATTGCCCACCGAGGAGGAGCGACTGGCCGCCTATGCCGAGGCCACCGCGACGAGCATCGAGCGCAAACTCAAAGAAATCAAACTGGCGATCGGTCTCGAAAAGCGTTTCAGCAAAGAAGATATTCTCGAGAAGTATCTGAACATCTCGGCGTTCGGCGGAAACACCTACGGCGTCGAGGCCGCGGCGAAACGCTACTTCGGCGTGAGCGCGGCGGACGTGACCGTGGCGCAAGCCGCATCACTCCTGGCAATCGTGCAGTACCCCGTCCAACGTAACCTCACCAACCCCGAGAACTACGCCGCAAACCAAGAGCGCCGGGACTTCATCCTCGGTGCGATGCTCGAATCAGAGAGCATTTCCCAAGCCCAGTATGACGAGGCGATAAACACCCCGGTCGACGAGAACTTCGTCAATCTGCAAACCCCGTCGAGTGGATGCATTGCCGGCGAGAAATACACCAAATTCTTCTGCGACTACGTCGTGAAAAACGTCACGAATTTTGACGCCCTCGGAACGACTAAGGACGAGCGCATCACCAACTGGTACATCGGCGGGTACAAGTTGTACACAACGCTCGACTACGCTCTGCAAAAGACCGCCCAGAAACTGGCATGGCGTGTCCCGAAGTCCTCCCCGCTCGCCAAAATCGGAGCGGTCACCAACTCGGTCGAAGTCGGTACTGGGCGAGTGCTTGCGATGGCACAGAACAAACTGTTCAACGACACTCTCGAGGGGGGCGGCAAAGATTCCACCGCCGTGAACCTCTCGACCGACAAGGACTATGGCGGGTCGAGTGGATTCCAAACCGGATCGACCTACAAAATCTTCGCACTCGTCGCCTGGCTCAAGTCGGGTCGTGGCCTGGGTGAGCTCGTGAACGCCGGCGAGTTCAAGAAGAATCAGGCCAAGTTCCTCGACACCTGTGAGGACGGCGGCGGGCCGTGGGGCGGCACGTGGGAGTTCAAAAACGACTCCACCGCGCCCAAAATCGTCTCGGTGATGAACGCGACCAAGTTCTCCATCAACTCCGCATTCGCGTCCATCGCCGAGCAATTGGACCAGTGCGACATTCGAAAGACCGCCGAATCCCTCGGTGTGCACCGCGCGGACGGAACGAGAGTTCAGTCCAACCCCGCCGCGGTTCTGGGGACCAACGAACTCGCTCCCCTCACGATGGCGAATGCGTGGGCGGGAATCGCGAACAGCGGCAAATTCTGTGAATCCATCATTCTCGACCACGCCGTCGGACCCAACGGCGAAGACCTGCCAGGACAACCCATCACCTGTAGCCAAGCGGTGGAGCCCGACGTGGCTCACGCAACCATCCTCGCGATGAAAGGCGTGATGAACGGCGGCACGGGTGCCGCCTCGAATCCGGGCGATGGGGTCCCAATCTTCGGCAAGACGGGAACCACCG
>JAULYU010000237.1:0-39297 GCA_032117735.1 Microbacteriaceae bacterium | reverse complement strand
CCCACGAAAGGGCAAATCGACGATGTGCTGGAAAGCATCCGTGAGCGCGTCGCCAAAGACGAACGCGTTCTGATTACAACCCTGACCAAAAAGATGTCGGAGGACCTCACCGACTACCTCCGTGGGATGGGCGTCAAGGTCGAGTACCTCCATTCGGACGTGGACACGCTGCGCCGAGTCGAACTCCTGTCGGAACTCCGACAGGGTCGATTCGATGTGCTGGTCGGGATTAACCTCTTGCGCGAAGGGCTCGACCTGCCCGAAGTGTCCCTCGTGGCCGTGTTCGACGCCGACAAGCAGGGCTTCCTTCGCAGTGCGACGTCCTTGATTCAGACCATCGGTCGCGCCGCGCGTAACGTCTCGGGAGAGGTGCACCTGTATGCGGATCGCGAAACCGACGCGATGAAACAGGCGATTTCCGAAACGAACCGTCGTCGCGCCACTCAGGTCGCCTACAACCTCGAGCACGGTGTTGATCCCCAGCCGTTGCGAAAACGAATCGCGGACATTACCGAGACGCTCGCTCGCGAGGCGTACGACACCGAGGGATTGGGGGACATCGACGACGATGTCGAGGTGGTCATCGACAAATTGACCGAGCAGATGATTGTGGCGGCCGAAGAACTTCGGTTTGAGCTCGCCGCGCGACTCCGTGACGAGATTCACGACCTCAAAAAACAGGTGCGGTCGGCTCGTGAACTGGGCAAACCCTAGAATGACACCGTGTCCATAACCCCCGTCACCGGCAAAAATGTCATCAGCATCAAGGGCGCAAGGGTTCACAATCTCAAGAACGTCGACCTCGTTATCCCGCGTAATTCCCTCGTGGTCTTCACCGGGCTGAGCGGGTCGGGGAAGTCTTCTCTGGCGTTCGACACGCTCTTCGCCGAGGGGCAACGACGCTACATCGAATCGCTGTCGTCCTATGCCCGCCAGTTCCTCGGACAGGTCGATCGACCGGACGTCGACTTCATCGACGGACTGTCTCCCGCGGTCTCCATTGACCAAAAATCCACGAACCGAAACCCCCGTTCGACGGTCGGAACCATCACCGAAATCTACGATTACATGCGCCTCTTGTGGGCGAGGATCGGCATTCCCCACTGTGCCGAGTGCGGCGAACCCATCGAACGTCAGTCCGCCCAACAAATCTCCGACCAGTTGTCCGAACTGCCCGCTGACACTCGGTTCCAGATACTCGCACCGATTGTGGTTGGTCGAAAAGGGGAATTCGTTGAGGTGTTCGCCGACCTGCTCGGACAGGGGTACGCCCGAGCATCGGTGGACGGCGAGGTCATCCAGCTCTCCGAACCCCCGATTCTCAAAAAGCAGGTGAAGCACGACATTTCGGTCGTGGTCGACCGGTTGACCTCGGGTGGTGACGCGGCCCGACTCAACGATTCCGTCGAAACAGCGCTGAAACTGGGGCAGGGCGTCCTGGTGGTTGACTTTGTCGACAGTGACGAGAGTCGAACCTTCAGCGAGAAGCTGTCGTGCCCCAATCAGCACGTCGTCACCCTCACCGAGATCGAACCACGAACGTTCTCGTTCAACGCGCCTTTCGGGGCTTGTGTGACCTGCCACGGTATCGGGACGCAGTCGATGGCGGATGTTGATCTGGTGCTGGATGACCCCGCGATGTCGATCCGTCAGGGCGTGATCCTTCCGTGGAAACCCGGTGGCAAGGAACTCATCTACCCCTACTTCGAGCGTCTCGCCGAAGGCTTGGCGGTCGATCTCGAGTTCAGCTTGGACACGCCGTGGCAGGACCTCAGCGACGAGGTCCAGAACGCGGTGCTCTACGGCAACAATCACGAGGTCGTCATCAAGTGGCGTAACCGCTACGGACGCAAAGTGTCGATGTCACGTGGATTCGAGGGCGTTCTGACCTATGTGGAGCGGAAATATTCCGAAACCGAGGGGGAGTGGACCAAAGAGCGGTTCGGAGCTTTTCACCGAACCGTGCCCTGTGACAGTTGTCGGGGTCAACGCCTCGCCCCGGCGGTTTTGGCGGTCACCGTCAACGGAAAATCCATTTCCGAAGTCTGTGGTCTGTCGCTGCAGGTCGCGCACGATTTCGTGGCGAGTCTGACCCTTTCGGACAGAGACGCGAAGGTTGCGGCGGCGGTGTTGCGCGAAATCACGGCACGGCTCGAGTTTCTCCTTCACGTCGGGCTCGGGTATCTCACGATGTCTCGGGCGGCCGGAACGCTGTCCGGGGGAGAAGCTCAACGCATCCGGCTTGCGACTCAAATCGGCGCCGGCCTGACGGGCGTTCTCTACGTTCTCGACGAGCCGTCGATTGGTTTGCATCAACGCGACAACCGTCGACTAATCGAGACCCTCGTTCGCCTTCGTGACATTGGTAACACCCTGGTCGTGGTCGAACACGACGAGGACACGATCCACGCTGCTGACTGGATTGTCGATATTGGTCCCGGGGCGGGCGAACACGGAGGCGAGGTCGTGCACTCGGGCTCTCTCGCGAACCTTCTGAAAGAAAAGAAGTCCCACACCGCGGCGTTCCTGTCGGGGCGTGAAAAGGTGTCCGAACGCGTCGACCGACGTCCGTGGTCTGCCGACCGCGTGGTCACGGTCCACGGTGCGAGCGCCAACAACCTCGTCGACGTCGAGGTGGACTTCCCGCTGGGAGTGTTTGTCGCGGTCACGGGCGTGTCCGGATCCGGCAAGAGTTCACTCGTCAACGACATCCTCTACAAGGTCATGGCGAACCGACTCAACGGCGCGAAACAAACGCCGGGTCGACACAAGTCCGTTTCGGGACTCGACCATCTGGACAAGGTCATTCACGTCGACCAGGCACCGATCGGACGGACACCGCGGTCCAATCCCGCCACCTACACGGGTGTGTTCGACAAAATCCGAACGCTCTTCGCCGAAACCGTCGAGGCGAAAGAGCGCGGCTACGGCCCCGGCCGTTTTTCGTTCAACGTCAAGGGCGGACGCTGCGAGAACTGCTCGGGTGACGGAACAATCAAGATCGAGATGAACTTCCTACCCGACGTGTACGTCGAGTGTGAAGAGTGTCACGGTCAGCGCTACAACCGAGAGACGTTGACGGTTCGTTACAAGGGAAAGAACATTTCCGAGGTGTTGTCGATGCCGATTGAGGTGGCCGAGAAATTTTTTGAACCGATTACCTCAATTCACCGATTTATGAAGACGCTCTGTGATGTCGGCTTGGGTTATGTCCGGCTCGGCCAGTCCGCCACAACCCTGTCCGGCGGTGAGGCACAACGCGTCAAATTAGCCACCGAACTGCAGCGGCGTTCGACCGGTCGGACCGTCTACGTGCTCGATGAACCGACGACGGGATTGCACTTCGAGGATGTCCGCCGCCTTCTGACGGTGCTCCACACTCTGGTCGACAAGGGCAACACTGTCATCGTGATTGAGCACAATCTCGACGTCATCCGTTCGGCGGACCACCTCATCGACATGGGCCCCGAGGGCGGCGACGGTGGCGGGCGAATCGTCGCGACCGGAACTCCCGAAGAGGTCGCTCGTGTCGCGGGCTCTCACACCGGTACATTCCTGGCCGAAATCCTGACATGACCCGCGAGTGGCATCCGGCACCGCGGTCGATCCCGACCGACCCGGGTGTGTATCGCTTTTTCGACGAGACCGACCGCATTCTCTATGTCGGAAAGGCTAAGAACCTTCGTAATCGACTCTCTACCTACTTCCACAGCACCTCGGGGTTACTCGAGCGCACCGCCCGGATGGTCGGAAGCGCGCGGCGGGTGGACTGGACGGTGGTGGGAACGGAACTCGAAGCACTTCATCTCGAGTTCACCTGGATCAAGGAGTTTCGGCCGCCCTTCAATATCCGCTTCCGCGACGACAAGGGTTACGCCTATTTGGCGGTGACGATGGGGGAGGAATACCCCCGCGCGATGTTGGCCCGCACCCGCGTCAAGGACGGAACCGCCTATTTCGGTCCGTTCACCAAGGCGTGGGCGGTGCGGGAAACGTTGGACCTCCTGTTGACGGTGTACCCCGTCCGCTCCTGCGCCAGTTCGACGTTCATCAAGGCGCGACGGGACGATCGCCCCTGTTTGCTCGGCGATATCGGGAAGTGCGCGGCTCCGTGCGTTGGTCGTGTCACCACCGAGGAACATCGAAAACTTGCGGAGGGTTTCGTCGAGTTCATGACGAAGCAGGACGCTGCCGTGATCGAGAATCTCAGCGAACAAATGGCCGACGCGTCACAACGCCAGGATTTTGAATCGGCGGCACGGTTTCGCGACCAACGGAGTGCGTTACAGTCCATCGCACAGCGCAGCGCGGTCGTGCTTCGGGACGAACTCGACGTGGACATTGTCGGGTTCGCCTCGAGCGAGTTGTCTGCGGCCATCGCGATCTTTCATGTCCGGGATGGCCGTGTGCGCGGAACGCGAGTGTGGACGGTCGACACCGAACTCGAGATGGACCCCGCCGCGATTCTGGAGCAGGCGATCGAGAACGTGTATGAACTCGACGCGCCGCCGGCGCTCATCGATGTGCCGTTCGAACCACAGTCGCGCGAGGCGCTCAGCGAGTTGCTGACGCGCCGTCGAAGGGAGGCGGGCAACGCGGGTCGAGTGCGGATCGCGGTCCCACAGCGTGGCGATCGCGCCACGCTACTTCTCAGCGTGACCAAAAACGCTGCGCTCGCGCTCGGGGAACACGAACTTCACCGCGCCCACGACTTCGTTGCTCGATCGCGGGCACTCGAGGACCTGCGGGACAATCTTGGTCTACCCGAAGCGCCACTCCGTTTCGAATGCTGTGATGTTTCGCACCTCGGTGGAACGGACATCGTCGGCTCTTTGGTCGTCTTCGAAGACGGGTTACCGGTCAAGGACGATTATCGCCACTACGGAATCGCATCGGCGAGGGACGACACCGAAGCCATGCACCAACTCATTACGCGTCGTCTGACCCGATTGAAGGACGAGCGTGCGGGCATGCGCTACCCGACAACACTGATTCTGGTGGACGGCGGACAACCCCAGGTGAACGCGGCGAAGCGAGCACTCGACGAGTCGGGTATCGAGGGGGTGTCCGTCGTCGGCCTGGCTAAGCGGCTCGAAGAACTGTGGCTTCCGAACTCGGATTTCCCCGTCATTCTTCCGCGCGATAGCAACGCGCTGTATCTCGTGCAACGAGCCCGCGACGAGGCTCACCGATTCGCGCTCCGCTACCAGAAGTCCAAACGAACCAAGGTGCTCACCTCCGCGCTCAACGAACTGGACGGCTTGGGGCCCAAGCGCGTGCAGGCCCTCATCACGCACTTCGGTAGCCCCACCGCGGTGCGCGGTGCGAGTCTCGAGGATTTGCTCGTCGTTCCGGGGATTGGCGCGGATACCGCTCAGCGAATCATCGACTCACTCAACCCGAACAGCGCCGCCAAGTAGGCTGAAACCATCATGAGCGAGAACGTCGCACACATCATCATCGTCACGGGTATGTCGGGAGCGGGGCGTTCCACCGCTGCGAATGCTCTCGAAGACGCGGGATGGCGTGTCATCGATAACCTCCCGTCCCAACTGTTGCCCTCGCTGGTCGACCTGGCCGTTGACGACGGGGGAGCGATGAGCCGTTTGGCGGTCGTCATCGACGTGCGCGGCGGGGATAGCGTCGAGGAACTGGCCCCGATAATCGAATCACTTCGTGAAAGAACGACGGTTCGCGTGCTATTCCTGGACGCGACCGACGCCGAATTGATCAGACGCTTCGAGAGCGTCCGGCGCCCACACCCGCTCCAAGAAAACGGGACACTCATCGACGGAATTCAGCGCGAGCGCGAGCGCCTCGAGACACTCCGTGGAATTTCGGACGTTGTCGTGGACACCACCGGACTGAACGTTCACCAGACCACCACACTCGTGTACGACAGTTTTCGTTCGGATGACAGCGCTGACGTCAATGTGGTTGTCGAGTCGTTCGGTTTCAAACACGGACTCCCCGCGGACGCGGACATCGTGGGCGATGTTCGTTTTCTGCCGAACCCGTTCTGGACCGAGAGTCTGCGCCACGAAAACGGGTTGCACCCGGATGTTTCCGCATTCGTTCTGTCACAGACCGACGTCGACGAATACCTCGATGGGTTGGTCCTGATGCTCGGCGCAACCCTCCGAGGTTATGTCCGGGAGAATAAGCGCCACGCCACCATCGCAATAGGATGTACAGGAGGCAAGCACCGCAGTGTCGCAATCACGGAAGAGCTTGCTCGTCGCCTCGAGCAGATGCCGGGGGTGGCGGTCACCCGCAAACACCGCGATATCGGTCGCGAATAGAGAAGGACTCCACACGGATGTCACTGACGACAACGGTCAAAGACGAGGTGCTCGGTTTACCCGATGCGCCTCCCTCGACCCGGCTCGTCGAATTGACCACGTTATTGCGCTTTGGCGGCGGCCTGCACGTGGTCGGCGGGAAACTCGCGGTCGAAGTCGAACTCAATCACCCCGGTGCCGCTCAGCGCACCCGCCAACTCGCGCACACGTTACTCGGCGTCCAATCGACTGCCACCACCGTCCCGGCCAACGCGAACAAGAAGTTTGAGACGATTAGAGTGCTGTTCACCGCGGGCGCCGATCAACTCGCACTCCACACGGGCTTGGTCGATACGCGCCGCCGACCGGTGCGCGGACTACCCAACAAGGTGACCACCGCCCCCATGATCGACCTGGTTGGCGTCTTGCGCGGTGCGTTCCTCGCCCGCGGTGAGGTACTGGACCCGGGACGAAGCCAAATCATCGAGATTGCCGCCCCCACCAACGAGGCGGCGATGGCGCTGGTTGGGACGTGCCATCGCTGTGGCATCAGCGCCAAGACACGCGACGTGCGCGGAGGTTTCCGAGTGGTAATCCGCGACTCGGATGCCATTTCCGCTTTCCTCAACTACATGGGCGCGACGACCAGTCTCGAGAAGTGGAGCGAAGCACGGGCCACCCGTGAGGTGCGAGCGAACGCTAATCGTCTCGTGAACTTCGACGATGCGAATTTGCGACGCAGCGCTCAGGCTGCCGTGGCCGCGTGTGCTCGCGTAGAGCGCGCGTTTGACATTTTGGGGGAGGGTATCCCCGATCATCTCGCGTATGCCGGAAGGCTCCGACTCGATAACCGCGAAGCGAGCCTGGACGAGTTGGGACATTTCGCGACTCCGATTATGACCAAGGACGCCGTCGCCGGCCGAATTCGGCGATTGCTCGCTATGGCGGACAAAAAGGCGTCCGATCTGGGCATCCCATCCACCTCGGATGGTATCCCCGTGCTCGATGACTAATCGTTACACCCAACCGAAAGGATGACCATGCCCGTCTACACACTTCCCGAATTGACCTACGATTACGCGGCTCTGGAACCGCACATTTCGGCGCGAATCATGGAATTGCACCACTCCAAGCACCACGCGGCGTATGTCGCTGGCGCCAACACTGCGCTCGAGCAAATGGACGAGGCGCGCGCAACGAATTCGTTTGGTGCCATCAACAAATTGGAAAAGGATCTGGCGTTCCATCTCGGAGGCCACATCAATCACACGATTTTCTGGACCAACCTCGCACCTGACGCCGCCGATCGACCCAGCGGTGAACTGGCCGCGGCTATTGACGAGTTCTTTGGCTCGTTTGACGCCTTCGCCGCGCATTTTTCGGCCGCTAGCCTGGGCATTCAGGGCAGTGGCTGGGGAATCCTGTCGTGGGATCCGGTCGGATCGCGCTTGATTATCCAGCAGTTGTTCGATCAGCAGGCCAATACTGCCCAAGGAACTATCCCGCTCCTGCAGCTCGACATGTGGGAACACGCGTTTTACCTCGACTATCAGAACGTCAAGGCCGATTACGTGAAGGCGTTCTGGAACATTGTCAACTGGGATAACGTCGCCGAACGTTTCACCGCGGCGCGCGCTCACACGTCCACAATCTTGCTACTCTCGTAGGTAGGTAACGTTGCCTCGGCCGGCGCGTTGCTTTTTCTTTTTCCATCCAACTTCGTGTGAGGACTGCGTGTGAGCGTCAAAATTGGAATCAACGGCTTCGGTCGTATCGGACGAAACTATCTGCGAGCGGCTCTAGCCCAGGGAAGCGGACTGGATATCGTCGCGGTGAACGACCTGTCGGACACCCGGTCGCTCGCCACACTGTTGAAGTACGACTCGGTGGCGGGACGCATCAACGCCGACGTCACGTTCGACGACACTCACGTAATTGTGAACGGCGCGAAAATCAAGGTTCTCGCCGAGCGCGATCCGGCGCAGTTACCCTGGGCGGCACTCGGCGTCCAGATAGTGATCGAGTCGACTGGTCGTTTCACCAACGTCACCGACGCGCACAAGCACATCGATGCCGGGGCGACGAAAGTTCTCATCTCGGCCCCCGGAACCGATGTTCACGGAACGTTCGTCATGGGAGTCAACCACGACACCTACGACCCCGCTGCCCATCACATCATTTCGAACGCATCCTGCACCACGAACTGCCTCGCGCCCCTCGCCAAGGTGTTTCACGACGAATTCGTCATCGAGAACGGTCTCATGACGACCGTTCACGCGTACACGGCGGATCAGAACCTGCAAGACGGTCCTCACGATGACCTTCGTCGTGCTCGCGCGGCGGCTATCAACATCGTTCCATCGTCGACCGGTGCCGCCAAGGCGATTGGGCTAGTTCTGCCCGAACTCAAGGGAAAACTTGATGGTTTCGCTCTCCGAGTACCCGTGCCAACGGGTTCGATTACCGACCTGACGGTCGTTACGCCGTCCACCGTCACCGTCGACCAGGTTCTGGCCGCCTACAAGAAGGCGTCCGAGGGATACCTCAAGGGAATCCTGTCCTACACCGACGAGCCGCTCGTCTCGAGCGACATCGTGTCCGATCCGCACTCGGCGATTTTCGATGCCGGGCTCGTGAAGGTGATCGGAAACACTGTCAAGGTTTCGGCGTGGTACGACAATGAGTGGGGATACTCGAACCGACTCGTGGACCTGACCGAATACGTCGCCGAACGGCTCTAATGTCGCTGCGAACACTGGAGTCGATGGGCGACCTCACCGGAAAGGTGGTTCTCGTCCGGAGTGACTTCAACGTTCCGATAACCGACGGTGTGATCGGTGACGACGGTCGAATTCGTGCGTCCGTCCCGACAATTCAGTACTTAGTCAATGCCGGTGCAGCCGTCATCGTGATGTCGCACCTCGGTCGCCCGGACGGAGCGATAGACCCGGCTTCGTCGCTCGCACTCGTGGTGAAACGCCTGTCCGAGCTACTGGGCAGGCCTGTCCATTTCGCACACGACACGGTCGGTCCCGACGCCGACGCCCGTCGCCGCACGCTGGCACCGGGGGAAGTCCTCGTGCTCGAGAACCTCCGGTTTGACAGCCGAGAGACCTCGGCGGTCGAGTCTGAACGTGCGGAATTCGCTGCCCTGCTCACAGCCGGTGTCGACCTGCTCGTCTCGGACGGTTTCGGGGTCGTCCATCGTAAGCACGCCAGCGTCTATGACGCAGCCCGACTTGTGCCGAGTTCGGCGGGGTTCTTGGTGGCGACCGAAACCGAGATACTGCATCGGCTCACCACCGACACGGAACGTCCCTACACCGTTGTTCTGGGAGGTTCGAAGGTGTCCGACAAGCTCGGGGTGATCGAGCACCTGCTACCCCGAGTCGACCGTCTTCTCATCGGCGGGGGCATGGTGTTCACGTTTCTGGCCGCGCTGGGTCACCGCGTTGGTGAATCGCTCTGCGAAAGCGACAAACTCGACGCGGTCCGTGGTTATCTCGACACTGCCCACGCACTGGGCGTCGAGATTGTGCTGCCCACCGATATCGTGGTCGCCAGTGCTTTTGCGGCCGACGCCGCGACCGCTGTCGCGGCGAGTGACGCGATGGAAGACACTCCGTTCGGAGCCTCCGGTGTGGGGCTGGACATCGGTCCGGAAACATCACGGCTGTTCGCCGAACTGATTCGATCGTCTCGGACCGTCTTTTGGAACGGACCGATGGGTGTCTTCGAGATGGACGCCTTCGGCGCGGGGACTCGGGCAGTCGCCACGGCGCTGACCGAGATAGACGGACTCGGAGTGGTCGGCGGCGGCGATTCCGCAGCCGCGGTGCGGGCGTTCGGTTTCCCGGACACGGCGTTCGGTCACATTTCAACCGGTGGTGGCGCGAGCCTAGAATTCCTCGAAGGGAAGTCGCTGCCCGGACTGGAGGTACTCGGATGGTAACGCGCAAACCGCTCATTGCCGGAAACTGGAAGATGAACTTCGACCACATGCGAGCGATCGCCTTTGTTCAGAAAATCTCGTGGATTTTGAAAGACGCCAAGTTCCCCGCCGGCGAGGTGGAAGTGTCATTCTTTCCACCGTTCACGGACATTCGCTCGGTGCAGACGCTTATCGACAGTGACGGACTGGCGTTCGCGTTCGGGGGGCAGGACCTGTCCCCGTTCGACGAGGGTGCGCACACGGGGGACATCTCGGGCCAGTTCCTCAAGAAGTTAGGGTGCACCTACGTGATTGTGGGACACTCGGAGCGCCGCCAGGACCACCGCGAAGACGACGAGCTCGTCGCAGCGAAAGTTGTCGCCGCCATCAAACACGGACTCGTTCCCGTGATTTGTGTCGGTGAATCATCGGAGGACCTCGAAAAATTCGGGCCGAGCGCGGTGCCTGTATCCCAATTAACGGCGGTTGTGCGGGGCATCCCGGCGGACGCCGAAATTGTTGTGGCCTACGAACCGGTCTGGGCGATCGGGTCTGGCACGGCCGCGAGCCCGTCTCAGGCGCAAGACGTGTGTGCCGCGCTTCGGGGAGTTATTGCTGACGAGATGTCGACCGACGCCGCTGCGACGACAAGGGTGTTGTACGGCGGAAGCGTCAAATCGGGAAACATCGCGTCATTCCTCAGGGAGAAGGATATCGATGGCGCACTCGTCGGGGGCGCGAGTCTCGACGCCGAAGAATTTGCGAAAATTGTGCAGTTCCCACGGCACGTCATCGCCTAAACTAGGACAATCATGGAAATTCTCTACATCACGGTTCAGGTCATCCTGGCGGTCACCAGCATCATGTTGACAATGACGATTCTTCTCCACCGCGGACGTGGCGGAGGCCTCTCGGATATGTTCGGCGGCGGGGTGTCGTCGTCTCTCGGTTCGAGTGGTGTCGCGGAGCGCAACCTCAACCGCCTCACCGTGACCATCGCCATCATCTGGGTCCTCGCCGTCGTGGCGATCGGGCTGTTCACCCGATTCGATTTGGTCTAGGAGTCACCGTGGCTGGCGGAAGCGCAATTCGAGGAACCCGCGTCGGTTCCGGCCCGATGGGCGAACACGACCACGGTAACCACGCGGAACGAATCGCGGTGTCCTATTGGGACGCCGATGGAAACGAGACCGTTCGTCACTACGCAGCGGATGTGCCCGACGACCAGATCCCCGAACTGATTGACTCGCCGACCACTGGACTTCCCGCGGGTCGCAACAAAAACAAACCACCCCAGGTCGTGAAACACGAGCCCTACAAGACCCACCTTGCCTATGTCAAGGAACGTCGGACCGAGGAAGAAGCCGAAACCATCCTGTCGGACGCAATCGAGCGACTTCGCACCACCGGCAAACCCTAATCGGGTAATTGCCCGGCGGCATCGGCGTCGAGCCACAGGACGGTTTCCACCGTTCCGCGTAGCCCCGCGGCCGGGGTTTCGGAGGTTGGCGAATCTGCGGCGATCCGTCGCACCGCATCCGCCTTGTCCACCCCCGACGCGACAATCCACACGTGGCGCGCGTGGTTGAGCACCCCGAACGTGAATGACAATCTTTCGGGGGGCAGTTTGGGCGAATCGCGCACGGCAATTACCGGCTCCGAACCACCGTGGTCTCGACCCGGAAACAGACTCGCAGCGTGGCCGTCCGGTCCGATGCCATTGAGCGCAACATCGAACTCGGGAAACCCTCCGATGTAGCGTGCCAGGAAAGCGTCCCGAGCCGCCTCCACGGTCTGACCGATGTCGGCCGGGAAGGTGTGCAGGTTCTGCTCGGGGATAGAAACATGATCGAACAGCGCGTCGCGGGCTTGGTGGTCGTTTCGGTCTGCGTGGCCACTGGGAACAAAGCGCTCGTCCCCCCACCACACGTGGACCCGTGACCAGTCGACGTCGTGGACGCGTCGGTCCCGCATGACCGCGGCAAGCACCCCGATTCCTACCGTTCCGCCTGTGACGGACACATCGGCGCGCCCTCGCGCTGTCACCGCGCTGAGAATTTCGGTCACCAGTTGATCGGCGACCCGAGTTTCGACTTCGGACCGCGACGGTAGCGTTATGAATCGTCGGTTCATCAGATGAGTGGCGATTCAGAGACGAGGAGTGGAAGTCCGACGGTCAACACTCGCCCGAACACCACGTCCGGGTCGAGTCGGCGGAGTTCCTCGGTCAGGCAATCACCCAGTCCGCGCAGGGGAAGTGAAATCACGTGGTCGGGCTGCCCCGGCTGTGCCAGTCGTGCAAAACCAGTCTCCGTGCGTTCGAGGATGATCGACCCGGCGGTGGTGACAATCTCCGCGTAGAGAATGTTGCCGAGGTCGCTCTTGCCCTTCAGTTCCAACTCGACGGGAACGTCGAGTTCGGTTCGTAGCCATGCGGCGAGCAGGATCGGCGCCGAATTGTCGAGCGCACCCCCGACTCGTGCGCTGACGATACCGAGATCCACCCCCGAATCGAGTGTCGCGGCCAACAGTGCCCGCCACTGGGTGATGCGGGTCCAGCCGAGGTCCACGTCGCCGGGCACGTAGGCATCGGCCAAAATCCGTAGGAGCTCGACCGGGTTGGAGGCATTGATCGTGTCCGCAATTCGGTGGCCGGCGACGCGGCCCAGCGACGTTTCGGACATGCGAGGCGGAGCAGCATCAGGCCACCAGGCCACCATGGCCGTGTCCGGCAACAACAGTCCGTTGACAAGCGATTGTGGGTCTGCGGTGAGAGCGTCCGATGCGTTGAGAATAATCACCTCGCTAGCTCCCGCGTCGCCACCGAGTCGCAATTCAGCGTTGAGTGGAACGGTCTGCGTGGCGTCCGAGACACTGTTGATCACGACTATCCGCATGGGGTGTTCCCTCGATGCCTCGTTCGCCGCCGCAATGACTTTCTCCGATTTGTCCTCGTTTGTCGTGATGACGAGAGTGAGAACGCGACCGAGCGCGACGGCGCCGCTGTCGTCACGCGCCTGTTGGAGCACGCGGAGAATCTCGGATGTCGTGGTGTTGGGCAGCGGAATGATCACGGGCGACGCCATTCCCGACCGTCACGGCGCATCATGGCGTGGGCCGATTCAGGGCCCCAGGACCCGGGCGCATAGGACTCCGGTACACCAGCCGACGCCCAGAACTCAACAATCGGGTCCAGCACCTTCCAGGACAGTTCCACCTCTTCGTGCCGGGGAAAGAGCGGTGGGTCACCGAGAAGAACGTCGAGAATCAGCCGTTCGTAGGCCTCGGGGCTCTCCTCGGTAAACGCATGTCCATAGCCGAAGTCCATCGTGACGTCGCGAACCTGCATCCCAGCGCCGGGAACTTTCGAACCAAACTTCATGGTGACGCCCTCGTCCGGTTGAACCCGAATCACCAGCGCGTTTTCCGACAGGCTGCTGATCTGGTTCTTTTCAAACAGGTACTGCGGCGCGCGTTTGAAGACCACCGCAATCTCGGTCACGCGGCGCCCGAGCCGCTTACCCGCGCGAAGATAGAAGGGCACGCCACTCCATCGCCGGGTATCGATATCGAGCCGCATCGCGGCAAAGGTTTCGGTGGTGGAATTCGGGTTCATTCCGTCCTCGGTCAGAAAACCCGGTACCTCGACGCCACCCTGCCAACCTGCCGCGTATTGCCCTCGCGCGGTGCCGAGTGCACGGTCTGTGGGAATCGTGATGGCGGAGAGGACCTTTTCTTTCTCTGCGCGCAGATCCGCTGCGTCGAACGAGACGGGTTCTTCCATTGCGGTCAGCGCGAGTAGTTGCAACAGGTGGTTCTGAATCACGTCCCGCGCCGCTCCGATTCCGTCGTAATAGCCCGCGCGTCCACCGACCCCCACATCCTCCGCCATGGTGATCTGAACGTGGTCAACATATTTCGAGTTCCAAATCGGCTCGTAGAACATGTTGGCGAAACGAAGCGCAAGGATGTTTTGCACCGTTTCTTTGCCCAGATAATGATCTATTCGAAAGACGTCGTCCGGCGAGAACACTGATTCGACCACCGCATTCAGTTCACGCGCCGACGCCAGGTTGGACCCGAACGGCTTTTCGATGACGACGCGGCGCCACTGGTTTGCCGTTGGTGTCGCAAGCCCCGAGCGCCGCAGTTGCTCGGTCACAACGGGGAAGGATCGCGGCGGAATTGAGAGGTAAAACGCATGGTTCCCCATGGTGCCGCGGTCACGGTCGAGCTCGGCGATGGTTTCGCCCAAACGGTCAAACGCCGCGTTGTCATCGAAGTCTCCGGCGACGAATCGGATGCCCGCCGACAACTGACGCCACACGTCCTCGCGGAACGGAGTCCGTGCGTAGAGCTTGACCGACTCGAGGACGACTTCCATGAAATCCTGGCTCGCCCAGTCGCGGCGGGCAAAGCCGACAAGCGCGAATCCGGGCGGTAGCAATCCCCGGTTCGCGAGGTCGTACACCGCCGGCATCAGCTTCTTTCGGGCGAGGTCGCCGGTTACGCCGAAAATGACGAGTCCGGACGGGCCCGCAATACGACCCAACCGACGGTCGTCGGGATCGCGAAGCGGGTTGACGAAGGTCACGACGTCGTTCCGAGTGCCCGCAGAGCGGAAATCATCGCAACCAGACCATCTCGGCCTGCGACGGAGATTGTCAACACAGGCCTGCCGTGTCTGGCGAGCACGGTGGCGTCACCTCGCGCTTGGGCGAGCATCAACCCACCCCAGGTAAACGGGCGTCCCGGCACCGTGCGGTCGAGAGTCGGCCGCTGAATGATCTGGACGAAGACGCCCTGTCGGGGACCACCCTTGTGATACTGACCCGTGGAGTGCAGAAAGCGCGGTCCCCAGCCGAACGTCGTCGGCCGGCCACCCGACGAGACAGCCAGCAGGTCGCGCACCGACTCAAGGTTCGAACCCGCGTCCCGATCGGCGTAGGCGTGAATTGACACGTAGCCATCGGATTCGCAGCGGACCACGAGTTCTCGAACCGCGTCGACGACGGTTGTTGCCTGAGGGTCGTATCCGACCGCACTCAATTCGGCGCCGTTGTCCATCGCGAAGGGATTCTGTGCGGCCGGCGTTCCCTCCAGGAACGACCGCGACGCCACCTTGGCCGATTCGACATCGGGCTGATCGAATGGGTTGATACCCAACAGTCGACCCGCCACGACGGTGGCGATTTCCCAGAGCAATAACTGAGCCCCGAGCGACCCCGCGACGGTGACGGAGTCATCGACAGCTGGCGCGTCCACATCCATGATGTGCACCGGCAACAAATCCGGCGCACGAAGGTCCGCGGCCCGCGGTTCCAATACCACGGGGAGGAGACCGGTTTCGCTTTTGCCGGTCGATTCAGCGACCAGTTGCTCGATCCAGTCTCCGATTCCGATAATCGAGGATTGCGCGGACAGAATCCCCAACTTGTCGCGGCGTGGCTCGGTACCCGCCATCGCTGCGCCGAGCACGAGCGCGGGGTTGGAGGTCGAATCAGCGAGCAAAGCCCCCTCGACATCACTGGCTTCATCCAGCAGTTCCGCAAGATTGACGCCCGCCAGTCCTGACGGTACGAGCCCGAAAGCGGTCAGCGCCGAGTATCGTCCTCCGACCAGCGGGTCGGCGTTAAACACCCGATACCCCGCTTCTCGGGCCGATTGATCGAGTGGTGAGTTCGGGTCCGTCACGATGACAATGCGGCTCACCGGATCAATTCCGCGGTCCGTAAACGCTTGTTCGAACGCACGCCTGTGCGAGTCGGTTTCGACGGTCGAACCAGATTTCGACGAGATGACCACAACGGTCTCTTCGAGGTCTGTGTCGACCACCCGCGCAACCTGCTCGGGGTGGGTCGCATCCAACACCACGAGCGCAACGCCGGCGGTGCGGGTGATCACCTCGGGTGCGAGAGACGAACCGCCCATCCCACACAATACGATTCGGGTCAAGCCGCGCGCGCGAAACTCGTCCCGTAACTCGACAATCTCGTCCACGAGTCCGGAAGACCGTGTCGCTGCGTGCACCCACCCGAGACGCATGGACGCCTCGGGTTGAGCGTCGTTTCCCCACAGCGTCGCATCACCCGCGTCGAGTCGCGTCGCAACGTTGTCCGCCACCAGACCCGGTACCAGCCGGTTCACCGCATCGGCGGCGTTACCGGCGACCGAGACATGAATCATCGAGCAGAATCCAGCGCCGCGGTGACGATATCGAGCAACTCGTTCCACGACACGATGAACTTGTCGACGCCCTCCCGCTCGAGCAGGTCCGTCACGTCGTTCAGCGAAATCCCTAGCGCTTCGATTGCGGCAATCGTCGCGCGAGCGTCGTCGAAAGTCCCGGCAATGGCATCGCCGTGAATCGGTCCGTGGTCAAAGGTGGCGTCGAGGGTCTTTTCGGGCATGGTGTTGACCGTGTCCGGTGCGGCGAGCTCGGTGACATACAGAGTGTCGGGAAGGCTCGGGTCTTTCACGCCGGTGGATGCCCACAGCGGACGCTGACGAAGTCCGCCCGCGGCGATCAGAGCTTTCGCACGATCGGTGGCAAACGATGTGTCGAACAATTCGTACGCCAGTCGTGCATTAGCGATACCCGTCGCGCTCTTCAGCGCGAGAGCGTCGTCGCTGCCGAGGGAGACCAGTCGACGGTCGATTTCGGTATCGACCCGAGACACAAAGAATGACGCCACCGAGTGGATCGAGGCGAGATCGTGACCGTTGGACTGGGCGAGTTCGAGTCCGGCCAGATAGGCCTCGATAACCTGGGCGTATCGCTCGAGCGAAAAGATGAGAGTCACATTGACGCTGATGCCGTCACCGAGCACGGCGGTTATCGCCTCAAGTCCCTCGAGCGTGGCGGGAATCTTGATCATCACGTTCTCACGCCCCACTCGGGTAAAGAGTTCTTTCGCCTGCACGATTGTCGCGGCCGCGTCGAACGCGAGCGTCGGTTCGACCTCGATCGAAACGCGTCCGTCGCGCCCACTCGTCACGTCGTACACCGGCCGGAAGATGTCGCACGCTGCCGCGACGTCGTCGCAGGTCGCCGCGAAGACAGCGTCGGTCACGGAAGCGCCCTGTGCCGCGAGTTTCGCCATCTGCGGCGCGTAGGTTTCACCCGTCGCGAGTGCCGAGGCAAAAATCGTCGGGTTGGTCGTGACTCCGACCACGTTACGACTCGCGATGAGCGATTCCAAGGAACCCGATTCGATGCGGTCGCGCGAGAGATCGTCGAGCCAGATCGATACGCCGACGTCGGACAGTTGCTGGGTGGGGCTGGTCACGGGGTGAACCTTTCGATTAGGGCACTAGGGTTTCGGCGGCGTCGGCCACGGCGGCGGCGGTCATTCCGAACTCGCGAAACAGTGTTTGATAGTCCGCGGATGCGCCGAAGTGCTCGATCGACACCGAGCGTCCGCTGGAGCCGACATACTTCGACCAGCCCAGCGCGAGACCCGCTTCAACCGAAACACGGGCGGCAACGGAGGAGGGCACCACCGATTCGCGATACGACTCGGGTTGCTCGTCAAACCATTCGAGACAAGGCGCCGACACAACGCGCGCACCGATTCCTTTGGCCTGCAAGAGCGTTCGGGCCTCGACCGCCAACGCAACCTCCGACCCGGTTGCAATCAGGATGACATCGACGTTCCCGGTGGGGGAGTCAATGAGCGTGTAGGCACCTTTGTCGGCGAGTTGGGCGGGGGCGAACTCCGTGGCCGACGCCGCCGAACCCCTTTCGAACACCGGGAGGTTTTGCCGCGAGAGGGCGATTCCGGCAGGACCGTTTCGCCGAGCCAGAATCGCTTTCCACGCCCACGTCGTTTCATTGGCGTCCGCGGGTCGAACCACATCGAGGCCTGGAATCGCCCTAAGCGTCGCCAATTGTTCGATCGGCTGATGAGTTGGTCCGTCTTCGCCCAGGGCAACGGAGTCGTGACTCCACACAAAAATGGACGGTGTTTTCATGAGAGCCGCGAGACGCACCGCGGGGCGCATGTAATCGCTGAAGATGAGGAACGTACCGCCGTAGGCACGGGTGGGGCCGTGAAGCGCGATTCCGTTGAGGATGGCGCCCATCGCGTGTTCTCGAATTCCGAAATGTAGCACCCGTCCGTGCGGGTGACCGGTCCAGTGCGCCGTGGAGTGCTCGGTCGGAACGAAGGACGCAGCCCCGTTTATCGTGGTGAGGTTCGATTCGGCGAGATCCGAGGAGCCACCCCACAGTTCGGGCATGACACCGGCCAACGCGTTCAGCACAGTTCCGCTTGCCGCGCGGGTCGCCAATGAGGTTCCGGCCTCAAAAGACGGAAGAACGTCGTCGATACCGTCGGGAAGAGCACCGGATTGCAGTCGCGCCAGCAGGCTCGCCTTCTCGGGGTGGGCTGTGGCCCAATCGTCGAAGGTCTTTTGCCAGTCCGAACGCACGGCCGCTGCTCGCTCGCGCAACAAGCGCGTGTGTTCCAGCACACCCTCGGGTACCACGAACGAGAGGTCCGGGTCCCACCCGAGGAACTCCTTGGTCGCGCGGGCCTCGTCGGTGCCCAGCGCTGAGCCGTGAATCTTTCCGGTGTTCTGCTTGGTCGGTGCCGGCCAACCGATGATGGTCTTAAGAATGATGAGCGACGGCTTCTGTGTCTCGGACTGTGCCGCCCGGATCGCCTCGTGAAGTGCCGGCACGTCCTCCACGTAGCCTGCGGGCGTCCGCCACGAAAGTTCGCGGACGTCCCACCCGTACGAGCGGTATCGCGCAGCGACATTTTCGCTGAAGGCAATGTTCGTGTCGTCCTCGATGGAAATCTGATTCGAGTCATAGATCACCACGAGGTTTCCGAGCTGCTGGTGACCCGCAAGCGAGGACGCCTCGGCGGTGACACCCTCTTGCATGTCGCCGTCACCGCAGATGACGTAGGTGTGGTGGTCAAAGGGCGACGAACCCGCGGGGGCGTCCGGGTCGAATAGTCCACGCTCGAATCGCTGTGCGTACGCCATTCCGACGGCCGACGCGAGTCCCTGCCCGAGTGGTCCCGTCGTGATTTCGACGCCGTTGGTGTGACCGAATTCTGGGTGCCCCGGTGTTGCGGAACCCCACGTCCGGAACGCCTTGAGGTCGTCCAGTTCGAGCCCGAATCCGCCGAGGAACAGTTGCGTGTACTGGGTGAGGGATGAGTGTCCGATCGACAACACAAATCGATCGCGCCCGAGCCAGTCGCCGTCGAGAGGGTCGTGGCGCATCACTTTCTGGTACAGCAGGTAGGCGACGGGCGCCATGGACATGGCGGTACCGGGGTGACCGTTTCCGACCTTTTCCACCGCGTCGACAGCCAACAGCCGGGCGGTGTCGACAGCGCGCGCGTCCAACTCGGTCCAGTTCAGCGTGGTCATGGGCAGTCCAATCTGCGAGGCGGGAACCCACTTCGCCGCGTCACGCGGTGACAACGATGGCACACGGAAAGCGCGGTGGGTGGTGCATTCAGCCTATCGGGATTTGGATGCGTCAGCAGAGAATAGACTGATGAAGTGATGCCGTCCAGCCCCCTTCCCGAGGTGGACAATCGCCTCGCTTCGCGGTCGATTCGGCGAATGGGCTTCTATCTCGCACTGATGAAACCACGTGTGATCGAGCTCCTCTTGGTGACGACCGCGCCCGTGATGGTGCTCGCGGCGGGTGGTTTTCCCGACATCGCTCTGGTACTCGGCACCCTCCTCGGAGGAGCCCTGAGCGCCGGATCAGCGAACGCGTTCAACATGTACATTGACCGCGACATCGACGTCATGATGGCGCGAACCCAGGGGCGACCGATCGTTACCGGCGACGTCAGTCCGACGAAGGCGCTGGTGTTTGCCTGGGTAATCGGTATCGCATCGCTCGTCATCCTGTCATTGGTCGCCAATCTCTTGGCCGCGGCTCTTGCCCTCGCCGCAATCCTGTTCTACGTCTTCGTGTACACCCTCTGGCTCAAGCGGCGCACCGAACAGAACATCGTTTGGGGTGGAATCGCCGGCTGTTTCCCCGTCCTCATCGGCTGGGCCGCAGTCACCGGCGAATTGTCACTCACCCCGTGGGTTTTGTTCGTGGTCGTGTTTCTGTGGACCCCGGCGCACTACTGGCCGCTGAGTCTGCGGTACGCGGACGACTACGCGGCGGCGTCCGTGCCCATGCTCAGTGTGCTTCGTCCCACCGTCGCTGTCGGACTGCAAGTCATCCTCTACGCCTGGGCGACCGTCGTGGCGTCACTCGTGTTGATCACGGTCGCACCGATGGGAATCGTCTACACGGTCGTCGCGCTGGTCGCCGGCGGCTGGTTCATCGTCGAAACACACCTGCTCTACAACAAGACGGTCGTGGGGGCAACGGCTAACCCGATGCGCGTCTTTCACGCGAGTAACACCTACTTGACGGCGCTCTTCCTCGCCGTCGCGATTGACCCGCTCGTCGCGCTTCGATAAACCGCGGACGTCGCCAACGCGGTGACGATCATCGCGGCGAGGACGTGAATTCCGACAAGCTCGACCGGAAGACCGGTTCGTGCCTGGGCTATGCCGATCGCAATTTGGAACAGAAAACCGCCGGCGAGAACCAGCCAGGAACGTCGCGCGCGACCCTCGGAACGAGCAATCGCGAAGACAACGAGCGCCACCGAGGCATAGGCCGACCACGCGTGAATGTGCTGCAGCAGTTCCGAATCCAGCCCGTTTCGAGGAGCGTTGGCATCACCTGCGTGGGGACCGGATCCCGTCGTGAGCACGCCGAAAACAATGCCGAACGCCGTGATGCCGGCGATGAGCCAGGACACCACAGGGATTGCACGCACGTCAGCAACCACATCGCGGTCTCGGACTCGCAGCACAATCAACATGGCCACAACCGTCGCCCCGACCGAGACAATGAAGTGAAGTCCTACGACGTAGGGATTCAACTGGGTCCACACGCTGATTCCACCGATGACTGCTTGAACCGGCACGACCACGAGCAGCGCGACGCCCATCCACCACAGTTCGCGGCGTTCTTTGCGGACGTGCCACAACACGACCAACACCGCTACGGCGATTATCAGCAGCAAAATCGTCAGAAGCCGGTTCCCGAACTCGATTACACCGTGAATTCCCATTTCGGGGGTGTTGACGAGCGAATCCTCCGTGCACAGCGGCCAGGTCGGACAGCCGAGACCAGACGCGGTGAGTCGCACAAACGCCCCCGTGACCGCGATTCCCGCCTGGGCGATGAGTGACAACCACACAACGATTCGGACCGACCGGGATGCGAGTGAACGGGGAAGAGAAAGGTTCATGGACGCCTGACGGGTAGGATGAGGGTGTGAGCAGTTAGACGCCAGTCTACGTTCGCACCGCACGCCGTGCGGTTCGTCGACACGATGAAACGTGTTCTAGACGTGAAAGGGAAAACCATGGCAGACATCATCGTTGACCGCCCCGAACTCGAGGGCCTCGGTCAATACGAATTCGGATGGCACGACTCAGACTCGGCGGGTGCGAGCGCACGACGCGGAATCAACGCGGACGTGGTTCGCGACATTTCGTCCCGCAAAAACGAGCCGGAATGGATGCTCGAGCGTCGCTTGAAAGCCCTCGATTTGTTCTTCACGAAACCGATGCCCAACTGGGGTGCTGACCTGTCTGCAATCGATTTCGACAACATCAAATACTTCGTCAAGTCCACCGAACGTCAGGCGCAGTCCTGGGAAGATCTGCCCGAAGACATCCGGAAAACTTACGAACGTCTGGGGATTCCCGAGGCCGAGCGTCAGCGCCTCGTCGCGGGAGTCGCGGCCCAGTACGAATCCGAGGTGGTCTACCACCAGATTCGCGAAGACCTCGAACAGCAGGGCGTTCTGTTCCTCGACACGGACACGGCGCTTCGGGAACACCCCGAGATGTTCAAGGAATATTTCGGAACCATCATTCCTAGCGGCGACAACAAGTTCGCCGCGCTCAACACCGCGGTGTGGTCGGGGGGCTCGTTCGTCTATGTCCCGAAGGGCGTTCACGTCGAGATCCCGCTCCAGGCTTATTTCCGTATCAACACCGAGAACATGGGTCAGTTCGAGCGCACGCTGATCATCGCCGACGAAGACTCGTACATTCACTACATCGAAGGCTGCACCGCTCCGATTTACAAGTCGGACTCGCTGCACTCCGCTGTCGTCGAGATCATCGTCAAGAAGGGCGCGCGCGTCCGGTACACGACGATTCAGAACTGGTCGAACAACGTCTACAACCTCGTGACCAAGCGCGCCGTCGCACACGAAGCCGCGACGATGGAGTGGGTGGACGGCAACATCGGGTCGAAGGTCACGATGAAGTACCCCTCGATCTATCTCGTCGGCGAACACGCCAAGGGCGAAACGCTCTCGGTTGCCTTCGCCGGACCCGGACAGCACCAGGACGCCGGCGCCAAGATGATCCACCTCGCACCGAACACCACGTCGTCGATCATCTCGAAGTCAATCGCCCGTGGGGGCGGACGCGCCGGTTATCGCGGCGAGGTGCGCATGGGAGAGAGGGCTCATCACTCGGCCAACACCGTGCGGTGTGACGCCCTGCTCGTGGACACCATCTCTCGGAGTGACACGTACCCTGCCATCGACATCCGCGTGGACGACGTTCATCTGGGACACGAGGCCACTGTCTCGCGCGTGAGCGAAGAACAGCTGTTCTACCTGCAGTCGCGGGGGATGGCGGAAGACGAAGCCATGGCGATGATCGTCCGCGGTTTCATCGAGCCGATTGCCCGTGAACTTCCGATGGAGTACGCGCTCGAACTCAACAAGCTCATCGAAATGAACATGGAAGGGTCGGTCGGGTAGTGACGGAACCCACGACAGCGTTATCCGGCGCGCCCCAATGGTCTGACGCACCCGTTCAAACACGCAATGAACGCTTCGCATCGGTTCACCCCGATGATTTCCCTGCCATCTCTGCCCGCCAGCAGGAATGGCGTCTCAGCCCGATCACGGCGCTCAGTGCGCTCGCAGACGGCGAACTCGACGGCGGGCACTATGACGTCACCGTCACCGAAGCAGAGCACAGTTGGGTGCCACTCGCCGACATAGCGGGACAAGCCGGTTTACCCGAGGACCGGGTTTCGTCCCGGGCATGGTCCGCCACGATTGACGCTCTGCACGTCGTCGTGTCCGGCGAGGGTGAACCAGTGGTCATTCGCCGTTCCCTCTCGGGTGTGCGCGCCGCGCACCTCGTGATCGAGTTCACCGCCAACACCCACCGGACGGTCATCATCGAGAATTCGGGGGATGCCGCGCTGGCCGAAAACGTCGAGATTGTCGCGCACGACGGCTCACACGGTCGGCTGATTCACCTCGGCGAGTGGGAGAACACCGCGATTCACGCGGCGTCGCACTTCGTCCGCATCGACAAGGACGCTCAGGTCGATCACATTCTGGTATCTCTGGGCGGAGCGGTCCAGCGCGTCAATCCGGCGTTCATCCTGGCCGGAGCCGGAGCACGGGTCGAGTCACTCGGGGTGTACTTCGCACAGCGTGGCCAGCACATCGAACACCAGGTCTTCGTCCACCACAAAGCGGCGCACACGCACTCTGACGTCCTCTACAAGGGCGCTCTGCACGGTAAGGGAACTCGAACCGTGTGGGTTGGCGACGTCTTGATTGGCCCGGATGCAACGGGGACAGATTCCTACGAAGCGAATCGCAATCTGGTGCTCTCGGATGGCGCCCGCGCCGACTCGGTACCGAACCTGGAAATCGAAACGGGCGACATCGCCGGAGCCGGGCACGCCAGTGCGACCGGACGCCTCGACGACGAACACCTGTTCTACCTTCAGTCCCGCGGAATCACCGAAACCGAAGCCCGACGACTCGTCGCTCTGGGATTCCTGCTGGACGTCGTCAACCGAATCGCGAGTCCCGAACTCGAAGAGCGTCTCACCGCGACGCTCAGTGACTCCCTCGATGCGATTGAGGTTGGCGCATGACCCGGCAGCTCGTCGCCACGCTCGACACGCTCGCTCCCGGTAAAGCAATGAAGGTCGTCATCGACGACATTCCGATTGCCCTTGTTCGAGAGACCTCCGGCGCTGTTCATGCTTTGGGCGATCGTTGCTCGCACGGCGACATCTCTTTGTCGGACGGTTTCGTCGAAGACGACACCATCGAATGCTGGGCACACGGATCAAAGTTCGGATTGACTGATGGATCACCCCGAAACTTCCCGGCGTTCGAGCCGGTCCCCGTCTTTGCCGTCGAAATCGACGGTTCGGACATATACGTTGACACCACTACGCGAAAGTAATCATGGCTACCTTAGAAATCACAGACCTGCACGTGTCGATCGACATCGACGGGGGAACAAAAGAGATCCTCACCGGCGTGACCCTCACCATCAACTCGGGTGAGACTCATGCAATCATGGGCCCGAACGGCTCCGGCAAGTCCACCCTCGCTTACACAATCGCGGGGCACCCGCGCTACACCGTGGTGTCGGGTCAGATTCTGCTGGACGGCGCGAACGTGCTCGAGATGAGCGTTGACGAGCGCGCCCGCGCCGGACTGTTCCTCGCCATGCAGTATCCCGTCGAGATTCCGGGCGTGTCCGTCTCGAACTTCCTTCGCACCGCCAAGACCGCCATCGATGGCGAAGCACCGAGCCTCCGCACCTGGGGTAAAGAGGTCAAGAAGGCAATGACCGACCTCAAGATGGACGAGTCGTTTGCGGCACGAAACGTCAACGAGGGTTTCTCGGGTGGCGAAAAGAAGCGCCACGAGATTGTCCAGATGGAACTCCTCAAACCCGCCTTCGCGGTGCTTGACGAAACGGACTCGGGTCTCGATGTGGACGCGCTCAAGGTCGTCTCCGAGGGAGTCAACCGTGTCAAAGAGGAAACCGGAATGGGAGTGCTGCTCATTACGCACTACACCCGCATCCTGCGATACATCCGCCCCGACTACGTCCACGTGTTCGTGAACGGTGCGATCGCGGAAGAGGGCGGGCCGGAACTCGCCGACCGCCTCGAAGAAGAAGGCTATGACCGTTACCTGGTGGAGGCGCCGTGAAAGAACTCGCCGCTGACCGTTTTGACGAGATTCTCGAAGCACTCAAAGACGTCATTGACCCCGAACTCGGAGTCAACATCGTTGACTTGGGCCTGATTTACGACCTCGGTTGGGACGACGAAAATGACGCGCTCGTCGTGTCGATGACACTCACGAGCGCGGGGTGTCCTCTCACTGACGTCATTGAGAAGGAACTGGAAAGTGCGCTCGATAGCGTGGTCGAACGCTTCCGCATCAACTGGGTGTGGATGCCACCGTGGGGTGTTGAACGCATCACGGACGACGGGCGCGACATGATGCGCGCGCTCGGCTTCAGCGTCCAATGATCGAGGTCACCAACCTCGAAATTCGGGTTGGGGCTCGAACACTGATGTCCGAGGTCAGCTTCCGTGTCGACAAGGGTGACAAAGTCGGACTGGTCGGTCGAAACGGTGCAGGGAAGACCACTCTGACGAAGGTGCTCGCCGGTGACTTGCCGCCGAGCGGCGGCAACCTTTCCGTACGCGGTGAACTCGGATATCTGCCGCAGGACCCGCGAACCGGCGACCCGTCTCAGCTCGCGCGAACCCGAATTCTTGACGCGCGCGGGCTCGGCTCGATTCTGGTGCAAATGGAAGATTCCAGCCGACTGATGGGGGCTGACGACCCCGATATCGCGGCGGCGGCGATGAACCGCTACGGGAACCTCACCGATCGCTTCACGGCGCTCGGGGGATACGCCGCCGAAGCAGAGGCGGCGTCCATCGCCAACAACCTTGGACTACCCGACCACGTGCTGGGTCAGCCACTCGATACGCTCTCGGGCGGGCAACGCCGCCGTATCGAACTCGCTCGGATCCTCTTCAGCGATGCCGAGACCATGATTCTCGACGAACCGACCAACCACCTCGACGCGGATTCCGTCGTGTGGCTGCGCAACTTTCTCGCCAACTACCGTGGTGGCGTCATCGTAATATCCCACGACGTGGCGCTCGTCACCGAAACGGTGAACCGGGTGTTCTACCTCGACGCGAACCGCGAACGGCTCGACGTGTACAACATGGGCTGGAAGAACTATCTTCGCCAGCGCGAAGCGGACGAAGAGCGTCGCAAGAAGGAACGGTCGAACGTCGAGAAGAAGGCGACAACTCTGCAGTTACAGGCCGCAAAGTTCGGAGCGAAGGCCTCCAAAGCCGCAGCCGCCCACCAGATGGTCGCTCGCGCCGAAAGGATGCTCGCCGGACTCGACGACGTTCGAGTTCAGGATCGGGTCGCCAAACTGCGATTTCCTGACCCCGCTCCGTGTGGCCGAACGCCTATCATGGCGCACAATCTGTCCAAGTCATACGGATCGCTCGAGATTTTCACCGCGGTCGACCTGGCAATCGACAAAGGCTCCAAGGTTGTCGTGATTGGACTCAACGGCGCGGGGAAGACAACCCTGCTGAGAATTCTGGCGGGTGTCGACGAACCCGACACCGGAGCGATCGATGCCGGACACGGGCTTCGCGTCGGCTATTTCGCGCAAGAACACGAAACGCTCGACATCAAACAAACGGTTCTCGCCAACATGATGTCGGCGTCGCCCAGCCTCGGAGAAACAGAGGCGCGCAAGGTACTCGGGTCATTCCTGTTCACGGGCGACGACGCGAGTAAGCCCGCCGGGGTCTTGTCCGGCGGTGAAAAGACACGCCTCGCTCTCGCCACGCTGGTCGTTTCCAGTGCGAATGTGCTCATCCTGGACGAACCCACGAACAACCTCGATCCCGCATCGCGGGACGAAATCCTGGGCGCGCTGTCCCACTACAAGGGCGCGGTCGTCCTGGTGAGCCACGACCCCGGTGCGGTCGAGGCACTCAATCCGGAACGTGTCCTCATCATGCCCGATGGCGTCGAGGACCACTGGAGCGCCGAGTACCAGGAACTCATCGAACTGTCCTAGCGCGCGTCGAGCGCACGGTCCTCGATGTCTTCGTCGCTCGCGCGCTTTCGGGCTTTCGGTGTGGGTACGGCGTCGCCACGGTGTTCTTTGCGAAGCGCCCACCCGTAACCGAAGAACCCCATCGCAGCGAACACGTACCACTGGAGTGCGTAGGACAGGTGGGGTCCTTCGCCGAGGACGGGTCTCACCCACGGTGAACCCGTGTCGGCCGCGGGCGATTCCGTCTGCACACGGCCGTACCAACCCTGATAGACGTTTCCCTCACTGAGTTCGTCAATCGCGGCGAGGTGAATCGTCGCAATTTGTCCGGCGGGGGCATCCCGCCCGACAATGTGCTGTTCGCCGGGTACGAGGTGGGCGGTGACGGTCACAGGGCCCAGTGGCGGGGCGGGAGTCTCGGCAGGCGCCGAGTTGTCGCCGTTCGCGGGAACCCAGCCGCGATTGACAACGAAGACCGTGCCGTCGGCTTGGGCGAGCAGCGCGAGCTGTTCGAAGCCAATGCCTCCCGCACCCGAACGTGTGCGCACGTACAACACAGTGGGGTCATATTCACCGCTGACCCGCACGGATCGCCATTTTTCGGAGGGGTCAAACTCGTCCACGGTCTCGACCACCTGAGACAACGACGACGTAGGAATCGCGTAGTTTCGGTCCAACAGTGCGATGGCCGCCTGTGCGCTCGCGCGTCGATCGAACTGCCACTGACCGAGTCCGATGCACGCGACAGCGAACGCAAGTGTGAATCCCAGAATCCCGATCCACCGTCTCGTGGCGGCGAGCCGCCAGACGCTCACGGGGTAAAACTCGTCAGACTCGGAACGTTTGACTCGCGGGCACGCAGCGACTTGGTTTTCGACGAGTTGACCACGTTGGCGAGAGCGACGGCGACCAGCGGAAGCACCACAACGCCCGTCACCGGGATGAGAATCCACCACCCGGGAACAATGAAACAGGCGTACAGACACACGAGACGCAGAAACATCGCGAGCATGTACTGACTGAGGCGCGACCGCCTTTCCTCGTTCGGAGAAACTGGAAGCGAGGTGAGGGATTGCAGGTCCCGAGACATGTTGTCAGTCTACGCCCACCACTACGCTGGAAGTCATGACAACAGTTCGAACCGTTCTGGTAACCGGTGGGAATCGTGGAATCGGTCGCGCCATCGCCGAAAAATTCATCGACCTGGGGCATCGCGTTGCCGTCACGGCACGGAGCGGCGAAGGACCCGCGGGCAGTCTCACCGTCCAGGCGGATGTCACGGACGGTGATTCCCTCAGTGCCGCGATTGCGACCGTGGAAGACGCGCTCGGACCGATTGAGGTTCTGGTAGCGAACGCCGGAATCACGAAGGACACTCTCCTGATGCGAATGACCGACGACGATTTCGAAACGGTCATCGACACCAATCTGACCGGTTCGTTCCGCCTCGTCAAACGTGGGATCAATTCGATGATCAAACAGCGGTTCGGTCGTGTCATCTTCATCTCGTCCGTTGTCGGACTACTCGGAAGTGCGGGACAGGTGAATTACGCGGCGTCCAAGAGCGCTCTCGTCGGCTTTGCCCGATCGCTCACGCGCGAACTAGGTGGTCGAGGAATCACGGCCAACGTTGTTGCCCCCGGTTTCATCGAGACCGACATGACCTCGGCACTGTCGGAAGAGCAACAAGCCGCCTACAAGAAGAGCATTCCCGCGGGAAGGTTCGCTCAACCGGGCGAGGTGGCTGCGGTTGTTGCGTGGCTCGCGTCGGATGACGCCGCCTACATCTCGGGTGCCGTTATTCCGGTGGATGGTGGGCTAGGGATGGGGCACTGACCCAACGCTCAGTGGGAGCGGCGCCCGAAGAGTGACGCGACGAGCGAAAGGTCCCGCACGTCGATTCGGATTGTCGCGGCCTCGCGGACGGCGGGGTGAGCGCAGAACGCAACGGACATTCCCGCGGCACGCATCATCGGCAGGTCGTTTGCTCCGTCGCCGACCACGATGGTGTTCTCCATCGGCACGCGCTTTGACTTCGCGAAGGCGGTGAGAAATTTCGCTTTCGCCTCCGCGTCGATGAGCGGTCCGTAGGTCAGCCCGGTCAGGTGACCGTCCAGAGCTTCAAGGCCGTTCGCGGCCCACGAATCGAGCCCCAACTGCGTCGCGAGCGGATCGAGAATCTCGTGGAAACCGCCGGACGCCGCAATGATATATCCGCCAGCATCGTGGACCGCATCAACCAGGGACGCCGCACCGGGAGTGAATGTGATCTTTCCGAGGACGTCGTCGACTATCGCGGTTGGCTGTCCCCGCAGGGTCGCGACTCGCGACACCAGGGACTCCGCAAAGTCAAGTTTCCCCTTCATTGCCCGCTGCGTTATTGCCGCAACTTCAGATCCGGAACCCGCCGCTTCAGCCAACAAATCGATGGCTTCCTCGTTGATGAGCGTGGAGTCCACATCGCACATCACAATGAATCGACTCACAGGACCTCCCGCCCGAGCGTCGCACCGACAGTGCAACGGACTTGAACAACAGAATAGCCCGTGGTCTGCCTCGCTCGCGTAGTCTTGCACCATCATGACTTCCGTTGTTCAGTTCGAGAATGTGTCCGTTGTGCGCGATGGCAAAGTGATTGTCGACGACGTAACCTGGTCCGTCGGAGATGACGAGCGTTGGGTCGTCATCGGCCCGAACGGTGCGGGAAAAACCACGCTGCTCCTCCTCGCGGCGGCCTACGAACACCCCACGGACGGCATCCTGACGATACTCGGTGAGAACATGGGGGAGGGAGACGTCTTCGGCTTGCGGCCGCGACTCGGGTTCGCCTCTACCGCGATGGCCCGTCAGATTCCGCCCACCGAAACGGTTGTCAATGTCGTGATGACCGCGGCGTGGGCTGTGACCGGCCGATGGAACGAACAGTACGAGTCCGTCGACGAAGAGCGGGCGCGACGGGTGCTGTCCGAATGGAAACTCGACCGTCTCGCGGACCGCAGGTTCGGGACACTGAGCGACGGTGAGCAAAAGCGTACGATGATTGCCCGCGCGGTGATGACCGACCCCGAGATTTTGTTGTTGGACGAACCCGCCGCGAGCCTCGACCTCGGGTCGAGGGAGGAGTTGGTTCGACTGCTGGGTGATTTTGCCAACTCACCGACCGCACCCGTGATGATCATGGTCACGCACCACCTCGAAGAAATCCCTCCCGGTTTCACCCACGCGCTCGTCCTGACCGATGGACGGGTGCATTCCGCGGGTCCGATTAGTTCCACGCTCGATTCCGAAACACTCAGTGCGGCGTTCGGGATCCCGATTACGGTCTCTCGTTTCGCGGGCCGATTCGCCGCCCGCGGCGATTAGTGCCCGTTATCTGGTTCTGATACAGTTAGACGTTGCGCACACGCGCCCTGCATCCCATAAAGGAACACCATGAAGGCTGAAATCCACCCCACCTACGCGCCCATCGTATTTCGCGATCTCGCTAGTGGTGAAATGTTTTTGACTCGCTCCACCGCAACGTCGGAAAAGACCGTGTCGGTTGACGGAGTCGAGTACCCCGTTATCGACGTCGAAATCTCGTCGGCATCGCACCCGTTCTACACGGGCAAGCAGCGCATCATGGACTCGGCGGGACGCGTCGAAAAGTTCAACAAGCGTTACGAAGGCTTCGGCCAGTAACGTCTGTCTCTTTCACAAAGGCCACGCAAACCGCGTGGCCTTTGTTTATGTCGGCGCAAATCAACCGGTGAAAACCGGCCACATTCCGTCGCCCGGACGCTTCGATGTCTCGCCTTTGCCCGCCAGATACTTGGCGAACGATTCAGCTTGCGCCTTCGCCCACACCACCTGCGCATCGTGCAGTTCGCGCGGTGTGAGCGCGAGCTCCGGCGATGTCACGAACTTCTCGCGAATTGCGAGGAAAACCCGACCCGCGGCGACTGCGTCTGCCTGAGATTCGTGAGCTGCACCGAGGTCAACCCCGTACAGATCACACGCCGCTTGAAGGGTCCTGGAACCCTTGCGGAAAGTGTCCACCTTTTTGTCAATCACGAGCGGGTCGATAATCGGTGCCGGCCCATCGAGGGGCGCAACCCGGTTACGCAATGCGTCGTGATGCAGAAGTGAAAAGTCGTAGGACGCGTTATAGGCGACAACCGGCGTGCCCTCGCTAAACAGCACACGTAAACGCTCAACAATCTCGGACACCACGTCGCCGGCGGGACGGCCTTCGGCTCGGGCACGTTCGGTCGTGTAGCCGTGCACATTCGCGGCCGCGTCCGGAATTTCGACGCCGGGATCAGCAACCCATTCGTGCGACTCGATGACGGCTCCGCTTGAATCGAGCACGCCGATAAACGCCGTGACGATTCTGCTGTTGGTGACGCTCAGTCCCGTTGTCTCAAGGTCGAATACGCCTAATCGTTCCCATGTGTTCATGACATCACCCTATTCCCGGTTAGGACACGAAACTCCGAGCAAACCGCGACATAAACTGGGGGAGTGACTGTTCCTTACCCCTACGCCGGACTGATGGAGCAGCGCGTCGGGGTTGAACACACCGCCCTCGTCGACGGAACGACAACGCACTGGTGGGAATATTCGGCGGATGCCGCTGCCACAACGCTGGTGATGATCCACGGTTTCCGGGGGGACCATCACGGGCTCCAACTCATCGCCGACGCGCTCCCCGAGTTTCGCGTCATCATCCCCGACATCCCTGTCTTCGGATCCAGCAGCGGTTGGCCCGACGGTTCGGTGTCTATTGACAGCTACGGACGGTGGCTGAGCGCCTTTCTGTCGGCAACCTCGAGCAACACCGCGGTCGTCGTCGGGCACTCCTTCGGCTCGCTCATCGTCGCCTCTGCGATGCGTGGCGAGCGCGCGCGACCCGTGGTGCTTATCAACCCCATCTCGCAACGCGCACTGTCCGGCCCAAAACGATTCGCGACGGCAATCGCGTCGCTCTGGTATTCGATCGGCGGGTCACTTCCCGAACCGTTCGGATCCGCGTGGCTCGGCAACCCTCTCTTTGTGCGCCTGATGAGCGAGACGCTGACCAAGTCCACAAACCCCGGACTGCGAGCGTGGATTCACGATCAACACGCGCGATATTTCTCCCTGTACTCCGATCGCAATTCCCTCATCGGCGCGTTCAGTGCGTCCACTTCGGCTTCGGTCGCTGACTTCGCCTCGGACATCGTCGCGCCGGTTCTCCTCATTGCCGCCGACCGCGACGACATCACACCGCTTTCGGCACAGGTCGCAGTCCAGAGCCAATTTCCCCACGCCGAGCTTCACGTGTTGGAGGGCGTTGGCCATCTCGTCCACTACGAACGACCATTCGAAACCGCCGCGGCAATTCGTGCGTTCGTCCTTCGCCACAGTCGCACATGACGTCATTAGGGGAGTCCACGTGGGTCCTCGACGTCGTTGACGCGACACGGGCCTCGCTTGAACCGCTCCGAAACCCGGGACGTGCGACCGAGATGCGTCGTTACATGAAGGACATTGCGCCATTCCTCGGCATCACCGCGCCAGATCGTCGCGCCGCACTCCGCAGCGCATGGACGCCCCTCGCAAACCCAACGAGCCAGGAACTCGGACAGTCCGCTCTGGCGTTGTTTGCGGAACCAGAACGGGAGTATCACTACGCCGCGTTTGACCTCATCGCTCATTGGCTCAATGTTGCCGACGAAGACTTTTTGCCAACTTTCGGCGCACGGCTACTTACATCCACTCCGTGGTGGGACAGCGTGGATGGTCTCGTCAGTGCCATGGTGAGCCCGCTCTGCCTCATGTACGGTCATGACGAGCTCATTGATGAGTGGTCTGGTTCTGGCGACCGCTGGCTCATTCGTTCAGCACTTGGTCATCAGCGAGGCTGGAAGTCGCGAACCGACATCGACCGAGTTTGCGAACTCGCTGACGAACATTGGAGAGACACCGAATTCTTTATCGCCAAGGCGATCGGCTGGGCACTTCGAGATTGCGCACGATTGAACCCGGCGCGCATCGAGAGATTTGTTGTCGACCATCTTTCTCCCAATCCCGTCGCGATGCGCGAGATTCGAAAGGGTTTGGCTACCGCTGGCCGACGTCGAGGACCTGGCCGCCCGTAATTCGCACTAGTTCGTCGAACGAGGTGGGAAAAACGTAGTGGGGGTGACCGCCGGCGGCCCACACCACGTCCCAGTTCGCCAACGCGCTATCGACAATCGTGCGCAACGGGGCCGGGTGACCGACGGGAGCGACGCCACCGATGGGCTGGCCGGTGTGTAGCCGAACGAAATCGGCGTCGGGTCGATGAATCGACGTAACCCCAATTTCAGTGGCGACACGATCGGTGTCCACCTTGTGTCCGCCCGAGGCGAGAATCAGCAGCGGCTCACCGTCTGCGCTGAAGACAAGCGAGTTACAGACCTGCCCGATTTCGATGTCGAGCTGTTCCGCCGCGCGCGCAGCGGTGGGCGAGGATTCAAGTGTTTCGACAATTTCACCGTTCACTCCGAGCGCCGTCAACGCCTCGGCGACACGAACACCGTTCGCGTGAAGCGTTTCGATGCTTTTCCAGCCCATCTATTCTCGTTTCTCCAGGGGTTGCTGGTCTTCAAAATCAGGGAGAGAGATGTCGTCCGTGAGCAATTCGAGCGGGTCGTTGAACTGGACGAGTTCCAGCCCGTCACCGGAGTGGTGAAAGGAGTGGACCGAGCCGTTTGCAATCCGCTCGCCGAAAAACGCCTGACCCGTGGTCGACTGCAATACGGCTCGAATCACACCACCGTGAGCGACAACGATGACGTTTTTACCACGGTTTTCCGCCGCGAGTCGGTGAATCGCCGCCAAGACACGCACTTTGACCGCCTCGCGCGTCTCGCGACCGGGGATCGGTGTGTCATTCGGATAGAAAGCTTCGAGCTCTGGGCCCGTCATGCCTTCCGCCTCGCCATAGTGGCGCTCGACGAGGTCGTCATCGGCGATGGGTTCGGGCATTGCCAGAGCGGTGGCGATGATGCTGGCGGTCTCGAAGGCGCGGGACAGCGGGCTTGAGACGATGACGTCCCAGCGCCGCCCCTGCATTTTCTCGCCCGTTTTCTGGGCTTGAGCGCGTCCGGTGTCGTTGAGCGGGATGTCCGTTGCACCTTGGATTCGACCAACCAGGTTCCAGTCGGTCTCACCGTGGCGAACGAGAAAAAAGTTTGTCATTGTGTGTTCAGTCTACGAGCGGCGGCTCGGGGATAATGGGGGAATGGATGACAGGAACACACTGACCTTTGTCGACGCGGTCCGAATGGGGTTGCGTGAGTGGCGCAACACCGACGATCGCGCGTCGCGCCGGGCCTTCTGGTATTGGTTTCTGTTCACGGTTCTGGCGAGCCTGGTCGCGGGCACGGTCGACATGGTTCTTCGCCCGACGTCGAATCTGGTCTTCCCGGGGGACGCGAACACGCTCACCGGCGATGACATCCGCGCAATCGTGGACACCACACTCGACGAGACGCTGTGGACGGTGGCGACACTCGTCACGGTTCTGCTGTTCGTCCCGACCTTGACGGTCACGATTCGCCGTTTCCGGGACGCTGGTTCGTCGGTTGTTCTCGCGTGGGCGGTTCACCTCATCGGTCCGATCTCTCTTGTGCTGCTCTTGTGGCTGGGCAACGAGTCGGCCGACATGCTGGACCGCGGCGTTTCCGCGGTCAACGCCGGAGACCTTCTGACTCTTGCGCTGACCATGCTCGTCATCACACTCGCCAACGTTGCGGCGTTCATCGTCTGGATTGTCATCGCCGCCAGACCGACACGCACCACCGAACTGCGCTAGCGGTGAGACTCGAGCGAATCGAGTCGTTGGACGATGCTCGTCTCGCGTTTTTCACCAACCTCACGGACGTGACGCTTCGGCGGCTCGCCGAACCGAGCTCGGGCATGTACCTTGCTGAGTCAACCAAGGTAATCGCCCGTGCGCTGGCGGCGGGACATCGTCCCCTGTCGGTCATCACCCTCGAAAAATGGGTGCTCACTCTCGAGGCTCTCCTCGCGGACCACGATATTCCCGTGTTCGTCGGGGACGATTCGGAACTGGAAAAGCTGACGGGGTTTTTGTTGCACCGCGGCGCCATTGCCGCAATGGAGCGGCCGGCGCTTGTCACCGTGAGCGAACTCGTCAAAGACGCAAAGCGGGTCGTCATTCTCGAGAACATCATCGATCACACCAATGTTGGAGCCATCTTTCGCAGTGTCGCGGGGTTGGGTGCCGATGCCGTGCTCATCACCCCCGAATGCGCCGACCCGCTGTATCGACGCAGCGTTCGCGTATCGATGGGAACGGTCCTGCAGGTTCCATGGACGCGAATTACGTCGTGGCCGAATGGGCTCGAGGAACTTCGCGATGCCGGTTTCGTTATCGCCTCTCTCGCGTTGACCGACGATGCGATAACACTGGCGGAACTGGCCGCGGAGAACCCGGACCGGCTCGCCATTGTTTTCGGAACCGAAGGTCACGGGCTGACACCCGCGACGATTGCCGCGAGCGATCGGGTTGTGCGCATCCCGATGGCGCACGGAGTCGATTCACTCAATGTCGCCGCGGCGGCTGCGGTGACACTCTATGCACTGACCAATACGCGCTAATCGATCACACCGTCTGGACAATGGAGTGTGGGCAAACAGGACGGATTGAACCGGCACATCACCGACGGTGACGTCGACGATTCGGCCACGCCGTTCCTGCATCTCGACATGGACGCGTTCTTCGCCTCGGTAGAAGAACTCGATGAGCCGTCGCTCGTGGGAAAACCCGTCATCGTCGGTGGATCGTCGGGTCGCGGGGTGGTTTCGGCGGCGAACTATGTCGCACGAACCTTCGGGGTCAATTCGGCGATGCCGATGTCGGTCGCCCTTCGTCGGTGTCCCCATGCGATCGTGCGAAGCCCCCGCTTCGATCGGTATTCCGAGGTGTCCGCGCGGGTTTTCGAAGTCCTGCACGAGTTCACGCCGAAGGTTCAACCGCTGTCCATCGACGAAGCGTTCTGTGACGTGTCCGGGGCTCGGGCACTCCTCGGTCGGCCGTTCGACATCGCCCGTGCCATCCGTGAGCGCGTCCGCAGCGAGCTGGGTCTCGCCGCCTCCATCGGAGTCGCCTCATCGATGTTCGTCGCCAAAGTCGCCGGCGCTCGGGCAAAACCCGACGGGCTACTGGTTGTTCCTGCCGCCGAGACCGTCGCGTTCCTGGCGCCACTCCCGGTAACCGCTCTGTGGGGTGTCGGAGCGGTAACCGCCAAGCGCCTCGCCAATTTTGGTTTTTCGACAATCAGCGATGTCCAACACGCCGAGTCCGAAGCGCTGGCGTCGATTGTGGGAGAGCGGCTAGGCGCTCATCTGCGGAATCTCGCGCTGGGTATCGACCCGCGAACGATTGAGGACCGTGGCAGCGAACGCAGTATCGGTCGGTCGAACACCTTCGGTGCTGACCTCGAGGACGTGACCGAGATGCACCGTGAGGTCCTGCGAATGGCGACCGACGTGAGTGCGCGGGCTCGCACCCGAAACTTTCTGGCTCACACCGTCACGGTCACGGTGCGTCTGGACGACTGGTCCACGGTGACGCGGTCGCACACGTTCACCGACCCCACCCATGCCACCAAGATTGTCGCCGCCGAGGCCGTCCGGCTGTTCGACCGCGTCGAACGCCACGGTCATCTGGTTCGGCTTATCGGTGTGCGACTCGAGAATCTGGTGGGGGAAGGCGACCTCGGTTTGTTGTGGGAGGACGAGGACGACGGCCACCACATCGACGACATCGTGGATGCGGTGTCGGAACGTTTCGGGTTCGGAACGGTCCAAGCCGCATCGTTGGTTCGAAGGAAACGCCCGGATTCGGGTGACTAGCGAAAGTCGCGAGAGCGATGTGCACCAGCGAAGGCGAGCGGCTCGAGTTTGTCGGCGACGACCGACAGAACGCCGTCGGCGGATCGCTGCAGTATTCCGCGGACGATGAGCGCAGGGCTTTCGCGGGCGACCGGTCGAAAAGCCGCCCACAGTCCGCGCGAACAGACCACGTTGATGACTCCGGTTTCGTCTTCGAGGTTGAGAAACGTGATGCCTTTTGCCGTCGCGGGACGTTGTCGGTGCGTGACGAGACCCGCGACTTCGATGCGCCGGTCGGGTTCCGCGGTCCGCAGGTCGGTCACGGCTAACACACCGCGCTGAACCAGGGCGTCCCGCACGAACTGGACGGGGTGTAGCCCCGGCGAAACGCCGGTTGCCCAGCGGTCCTGAATCATCGTGTCCATCTCGCCCATCTCGTCAAAGAACGGCAGTTGGATTGTCGGCGCGATGTCGGGAAGGTATTCGGGCCGGCTCTCGGCGGCGTATCCCGCTTCCCACAGCGCCTCGCGCCGACTGAGCCCCAGAACGTCGAACGCACCGGCGGTGGCGAGGGCTTCGAGAGCGACCCGTTCGAGCCCGGTTCGGCGAACAAGGTCGTGCAGGTCGCGAAAATCCCCGTTCGTCTCGCGTTCCGCGACGATCGCGGCCGCCGCTTTTCGCCCAATTCCGCGCACATCGGCAAGCCCCATACGCACCGCAAAGTTCCCGTCCCGCCGGTGTGCCGCGGTGACGTCGGGTGCGTCCTTGTCGAAAGGCGGCACCGGTTCGTCGTTGTGCACAAGGCACGTCTCGATTCCGGTCGGACCCTCGTCGATTCCCGTTGCTTCGAGCCCCGATTCGATACCGGAGCGCGCGATGCACGGGACGCGAATGTCGACGCCGTGGCGTTCGGCGTCAGCGGAGAGCGTCGCCGCGGAATAGAACCCCATCGGTTGTGACCGCAATAACCCGACGAGGAAGGCGGCGGGGTAGTGGACCTTGAGCCACGAGGACACGTACACGAGCAGCGAAAACGCGATGGAGTGCGACTCGGCGAACCCGAAGTTCGCGAAGGCCTCGAGCGTGCCGTAGATGCGATCCGCTGTGGCACCGGTGATGCCGTTGGCCGCCATCCCGGCGAAGAGTTTTTCCCGAATCGTGGCGAGTCGTTCGATTCCGCGTTTCGACCCGATGGACCGCCGGATGACGTCGGCGTCGGCACCGCTCAGGCCACCCACCGCCATCGCCATTTGCATGAGTTGTTCCTGAAAGATGGGGACGCCCATGGTGCGCTCGAGAACGGGAATGAGTTTCGGGTGGTCGTAGGTGATGGGTTCCTGACCCGTCCGCCGGCGAACGAACGGGTGCACGCTTCCGCCCTGAATCGGGCCGGGCCGAACCATCGCGATCTGGACGACGAGGTCGTAAAAACGCCGGGGTCGAAGCCGAGGCAGCAGCCCCATCTGTGCCCTCGATTCGATTTGGAACACTCCGATGACGTCGGCGCGGCACATCGCGTCGTACACCGCGGGTTCTTCGCGCGGAACGGTTCCGAGGTCGAACACTTCGCCGAACCGTTTTTCGATTTCGACGAAGACCTGGTTGATCGCCCCCAACATCCCGAGCCCCAGAAGATCGAACTTGACCAGTCCCATGTAGGCGCAGTCGTCTTTGTCCCACTGCAGGACGGTTCGGCCGGGCATGCGCGCGTGTTCGATGGGGACGACCTCGCCGACGGGTTGTTCCGTCAACACCATCCCGCCCGAGTGAATCCCGAGGTGGCGCGGCAGTGTCAGGGTTTCGTTCGCGAGCCGAACGATGTGTTCGGGGATCTCGGCGGTTTCCGACGGGTCGAGCCGACGCCAGCGTTCGACGAGCCGCGACCACGCGTTCTGATCGTCGACCCCGTGTCCGAACGCGCGGGCGATGTCGCGGATGGCGTTCTTGGGTCGATAGGTGATGACGTTGGCGACCTGGGCGGCGTTTCGTCGACCGTACTTCTCAAACACGTATTGGATGACTTCTTCGCGGCGATCGGTGTCGAAATCGACGTCGATGTCGGGTGGTTCGTCGCGCAGCGCCGAGAGGAATCGCTCAAACGGCAGTCCGTAGGCGATCGAGTCGACCGCGGTGATTCCGAGCGCGTAACAGACGGCCGAATTCGCCGCACTGCCGCGGCCCTGGCACAGAATCCGACGCGACCGCGCGAACTGCACGATGTCGTGCACGATGAGGAAGTACCCGGGGAAGTCAAGTTCGTCGATG
>JAULYU010000236.1:0-2112 GCA_032117735.1 Microbacteriaceae bacterium | reverse complement strand
TCAGCGCGGCGCGCCGCCGTGCCGTCACGAAGCGGATGCCCAGCGTCGCGTCAAGCGCGTCCGCGACCGAGTTTCTTGCCCTCTCCACCGCGATTCGATTGGGGTTCACCCCTCCCCTCCCCCTCATTCACGCTCTCCAGATCCCCGAAAAGGCCAACGGCATGACGTTCGTCACGGAAGAGCTGGTCGACCGCTACCACCGCGCTGGGCTGGAGGTGCACGTCTGGACCGTTAACGACGAGGCAACGATGCGTCGCTTGTTGGCCCTGGGTGTGGACGGAATCGTGACGGATCGGGCCGATGTCGCGCTCGGCGTCGTCGATTCATAGGCGATTCATCAGTTCCGCTCAGGAATATTTCACCTCTCTCTGCCTTTATAAGGAGTAGGCCACAAGCCACGAGGAGGCAACCATGAACAACAAGCAGCTGCGGGGAACCCGCCTAGGATCGATCAGCCACGAGAGTGAAGAGGGCGTCGATTTCGTCGAAACCCAAACCGTCACGTTTCGCACCGAGGACGGCGAGGAATTCACCGTCACCTTCATGACCGGTGTCGACCTGCCCTACGATTGGAAATCCCCGCGCACCAGCAAGACGGGGCGTCGATTGGATGCCAAGGGTAAGCCCATTGTCGGCGTTGACCCCAACGCGCCTGCACCTCTACCCCCCACGGTCACCCACTGGGAACAACTCATGAAGCGACGCACCATCGAGGAACTCGAAATCATCCTGGCCGAACGCATTGCGGAGGGTCGCGCCAACGGCGAGTTCGACGCCGTTTCGCTCAGGAAATCGGCTTAACGACGGAAAAACCAGCGTCCGATGCCCCACCCGGAAATCCGAACGAGAGCTTCGACCACGATTCCCAGGTGCATTTTGGACCTGCCGGCGACACGTTCGACGAATGTGATGGGGTGCTCGATAATCGTGCCACCGAGCTGTTCAATCCGGTCGGCGATCTCGATTTGAAAGCAGTATCCGCTGGACGCAATCGTCTCGAGGTGAACCTGTCGGAGAGTCTCGACGCGTAAGACGCGAAATCCTGCGGTCATGTCCCGTAGCCGCGATCCAAGCGCAAAGCGCGCGAACGCATTTCCCGTGCGGGACACGAACTGGCGGACACCACTCCAGCCGTCGACGCGCCCGCCCGTGACCCAGCGCGACCCGAGCACGAGGTCCGCGGTGACGCCCCGCGCCACGGCGAGGAGCGTCGGAATCACGCGAGGGTCGTGCGACCCGTCCGCATCAATCTGGACCACCCAGTCGTAGTGTCGATCCAATGCCCAGTTGAAACCGGCGATGTAGGCGGGTCCGAGACCGCGCTTCACGTCCCGGTGAAGCACCTGAACCGAGGGGTGCGCCCGCGCGAACTCCTCGGCGAGTTGACCGGTGCCATCCGGGGAATTGTCGTCGACCACGAGAACGTCAACGCCAGGTGTGATCGCACAGATGGCGGACAATATCGACGTCAGTGACTCGCGTTCATTGAACGTGGGAACGATGACGAGCGCGTCGCTCATTCGCGGCGGGACCGCCGCAGTCCGACAATCGGGACAATTCCCATGATGATCAGCGCCCATTCGAGCGGCAAACCGATGACGCTCGCCGGGGTGACGACGGTCGACAGCGGGACGTCCGCCACCATGACCCCCGGCGTGAACGGTTCGAGCCGATCGAGGTCACTACCGTCGGGTGCAATCACGGCGCTCACCCCGACGGTAGACCGGTTTCGACGGCCCGAACTCGGGCGATGCCGAGTTGTTGGATGCTCTCGTCGGTGCGCCCGAAATCCGAGTTGTTGGTCGGGGCGAAAATCACGTTCGCGTCCTCGGCGAGCATCTGGCGGAAAATCGCGTCGTCCACGATGTCGTAACAGATCGCGATTCCCGCAACAGCATCTCCGACGGTCATCACGGTGTCCCGGGTTCCGGCGGTGTAGTCGCGCGGAACCATGTCGAACATCTCGGGGGCCAGCGGATAGAAAAACTCGCGGTTCGGAAGATATTCCGCGAACGGGACGGGGTGAATCTTGTCGTACTGGTCGACCGCTCCCCTGCCCGCCTCCCACTGCAACACCGAATTGAACGTTTCGTCACCGTCGACGGTGATGGT
>JAULYU010000235.1:0-4109 GCA_032117735.1 Microbacteriaceae bacterium | reverse complement strand
GCAGACTGCGCGACCACCCGCGGGAAGTCGGCCAGTGCGTTCGCGAGGTCGGCTTCGGTCTGGTGATCGAGCAATTCGGCCTGGAACACCGATCGGTCGACACCGGCGGTGGCGGCATTCCTCGCGACCGCGCAGGTCCGGGCGTGCGCGTACTGCACATAGAAAACGGGGTTGTCGTTCGACTTCTTGGTCAAGAGTTCCGGGTCGAGCGACAGTGGTGAGTCGGCGGGGTATCGCGCCAACGAATAGCGCAGTGCGTCCGTGCCGAGCCATTCGCGCAGGTCGTTGAGTTCGATGATGTTGCCCGCACGCTTGGACAACTTGGCACCGTTGATGCTCACGAGTTGCCCGATGAGGACTTCGATGTCCTTGTCGGGGTCGTCTCCGGCGGAACCCGCGAGCGCCTTGAGGCGGTGAACATAGCCGTGGTGGTCCGCTCCGAGCAGGTAAATCTTGTGCTGGTAGCCGCGGTCGCCTTTCGACAAGTAGTACGCGGCGTCCGCCGCGAAATAGGTATAGATACCGTTCCCGCGCCGGATCACCCTGTCTTTGTCGTCCCCGAAATCGGTCGTTCGAACCCAGACCGCGTCGTCTTCGTCGTACACGTGACCCTGGGCGCGAAGTCGCTCGATGGCCTTTTCGATGAGCGAGTCGTCGCCCCCCGCGTGCAGGTCGCGTTCGCTGAACCAGACATCAAATTCGACGTTGAATCGTGCGAGAGAATCCTTGATTTCCTGCAGTTGCAGTTCGTACCCGATATCTCTGGCGACGATGATCGCCTCGTCGCGGGGAAGGTCGGCGAGGTCGGGACGTCTCTCCAGTGCAGCGGCGCCGAGTTCCATGACGTAGTCGCCCGGATACCCGTTCTCCGGGGTTGGCTCGCCCAGGGCTGCTGCGAGTACCGATTCGCCGAAGACGTCCATTTGTGCGCCGGCATCGTTGACATAAAACTCGTTGGCCACCTGAGCGCCCGAGGCGCGCAGAACGCGGCCGATCGAATCTCCCAGCCCGGCCCAGCGCGTGTGCCCGATGTGCAGGGGTCCGGTCGGGTTTGCCGAGACGAATTCGAGGTTGATCGATTGCCCCGCGAGGGTGTCGTTGTGGCCGAAGGTGTCGCCCGCGGTGACGATGGTGCGGGCGATTTCGCCGGCCGCAGCGGCATCGAGTGTGATGTTGAGGAATCCGGGTCCTGCGATGTCGACCGCCTTGACACCGGCGAGCGCCAACAGTGCAGCGTGAAGTGCTTGTGCAACATCGCGCGGGTTCATGTCCACGCGCTTGGCAACCTTCAACGCGATGGACGTCGCCCAATCCCCGTGGTCTCGGTTCTTTGGGCGCTCGAGCGCCACATCAGAATCGGCGATGCCCGCCGCAATGGCTTCATCGCGAGCGCCGATGACCACCCGTGTCGCCTCCGCGATTGCGGTGCTCAGGGTGTCAGGGTTCATGACTCCATCTTAAGTCGCGGAAACAAGGCCAAATCGATGAGTACCCCCTACAGGATTCGAACCTGCGACCTTCTACGCCGGAGGTAGACGCTCTATCCACTGAGCTAAAGGGGCTTTCGCCTCTAGCGTACTACCGCGGCGAGTGTCGCTCGAGAAATTCAAAAACCGCACGATCGTCGACCCCGGGAAACGTTCCGTGATGAACCGGGGTCAGCACGCGCGAGTGCATCGCCGCGCTCGCCCACGTGTTTCCCGACCATTTCGCGGTGAGCCGGTCGCTCGGCAGGACGCAACAGTTCGGGTCGGGACACGTCGAGACCTTGCGGTCGCCGGTGTCGCGTCCGCGAAACCACTTGGATTCGGTGAACGGAACCCCGACGGTGATCGAGAAGTTGCCGTCGACCCCCGAGCCCGTTTGGGTGGACTCCCAGAAGGTTCCGCCCGGGGTGTCGGTGTACTGGTAGTACTCGGTCGTCCGGCTGACGCGTTCGAGGGCGACGCGCGCGCTCCAATTCCGACAGAGTCGCTGACCCTCGACGCTTCCCGTGACATCGGTGGGAATCGGCAGTCCGTCGTTTTCGTACGCCTTGTAGACCGCACCCTCGTTTCCGACGCGCAGAAAGTGAACCGGAATGTCCAGGTGGCTGGTGGCGAGGTTCGTGAATCGCATGGACGCGACTTCGTGGGTTACGCCGAACGCGTCCCGAAAATCTTCGACGGCGATGTTCCGGTCGGCCTTGGCTTTGGACAAAAACTCCACCGCTTGCCGTCGAGGCATGATTGCGGCGGCCGCGACATAGTTGATTTCGAGGCGTTGCTGCAGAAACTCGGAGTAACTGGACGGAGTGTCGTGTTCCAGAATTCGGTGCGCGATGGCCTGGATTGCCATCGACCGCAGCCCGTGCCCTCCGGGAATCGACGCCGGCGGCAGATAGACATGCCCATTGGCCCAGTCGGTGATGCTGCGCGCAGAATCCGGTAGATCGTCGACATAGATAATGTCGAGTCCGAATCGCTCCGCCATCTGGCTCATCTCGCGGTGGGTGAGCGCGCCGGTCGTGTGACCGACCTGGTCGGAGAGGTCCTGGCCGATTTCTTCGAGATCGGGTCGGTAGTTGTCGATGTCCCGCATGGTTTGACGCAACTCGGTGTTGGCGCGACGCGCTTCCTCCGGCGTCGCGATAGCAGTCGTTTCGCGGCGCACGAGTTCCCGGTGCAGTCCCAGCAACGCGTCGAGAGTGTCATCGCCCAGAGTTTTGCCGATTCGGGTAACGGGTATTCCCAATCGAGTGGCGAGCGGCGAGCGTTGCAGTTCCTCAAGTTCGAGTTCTTTCGCACTTCGTTCATCGGGAGCACCGGGTTCGAGCAGAGTGGTGAGGCTCACCCCCAACGCCTCGGCGATGGACGTGACAAGCCCGATTTTGGGTTCGCGCTTCCCGTTTTCGATGATCGACAGTTGGCTTCCCGACAATCCGACCTTGTCGCTCAAGGCGTCCAACGTCAGATTGGCTCGGTTACGGTAGTGGCGGATGCGCCGGCCCAACGTTTGTGCGTTACCCATGCGACAAGAATAGAGGCGAATTTGTGAAAAACGCAAGAAATAGATTTCTTTCGTGGCAAATATCGCGCGTGTTGTCATAAACTGCGAGATTCTGGGGACATGAAGCCGACACCCGCGAAAGCGACCCCCTCGTCATCATCCGCTGCGCGTCTCGTTCCGCCAACCACCCGCGACGACCTGCGGGAGTGGGTTGACCAGATTGCGCGGCTCACCACCCCCGACCAGGTTCACTGGTGCGACGGGTCGTTGGGTGAACGTCAGGACCTGATCAACGAACTGGTCGCCGCGACGACGCTCATCCCGCTCGACGGAGAACTCCGCCCCAACTCGTTCCTCGCGCGCAGCCACCCCGACGACGTGGCCCGCGTGGAAGGCCGCACGTTCATCTGTTCCGAATCCGAGAGCGACGCCGGCCCCACCAACAACTGGCGCGACCCGGCAGAGATGCGAGCAACGCTGACGGGGCTGTTCGCCGGCTCGATGCGCGGCCGCACCCTGTATGTGGTTCCGTTTCTCATGGGTCCGGTCGGTTCACCCGTGACCCGCGTCGGAGTCGAAATCACTGATTCGCCTTATGTCGTCGTGTCCATGGGGACCATGACGCGAATGGGACGCATCGCACTCGACATCATCGAGGGCGGGGCCGACTGGGTCCAGGCCGTCCACACCGTTGGCGCCCCACTCGAGGCCGCCGAAAAAGATGTTCCGTGGCCGTGCAACCCGACCAAATACATCAGCCACTTTCCCGAGACGCGCGAGATTTGGTCGTACGGCTCCGCCTATGGCGGTAACGCCCTGTTGGGAAAAAAGGCTTTCGCCCTGCGGATTGGCTCGGTCATCGCGCGCGACGAGGGATGGCTCGCTGAGCACATGATGCTCGTGCGCGTCACGTCACCAGAGGGGCAGGTCGCTCACATCGCGGCTGCGTTCCCCAGCGCGTGTGGAAAGACCAACTTCGCGATGATGCAACCGACACTGCCGGGGTGGCAGGTCGAGACCCTGGGCGACGACATCGTCTGGATGTGGATTGATGACAACGGGCTGCTGCGCGCGCTCAACCCCGAAGCGGGACTGTTCGGGGTTGCTCCCGGCACCAGCGA
>JAULYU010000234.1:0-1683 GCA_032117735.1 Microbacteriaceae bacterium | reverse complement strand
TAGGCGAGCCCGTTGGCGACAATCACCCGCGTGGCCGCCACGTTGACCGTGCGGAATAAACGCGGCTGCGTCCGTTCCGAAACGTCGACGAGCGCCAACGCCGAACCGGTGGCGACCGCAGCGATGCCGAGATTGCCGTCGACCGCAACGTCGGTCGCGGTGCCGGCAAGGTCAAGCTGCCCGAGAACGATCGGGCCGTCGAACCGTGTCCCGTCGATGACGGCGAGACCAAAGCTCCCGGTTGCTGCATATACGCGGTCGCCTTCGACCGCGACGCGTTGTGGATTGCCCTGGAGGGGCAACGTGGCGATGACGCCGGTAGGAAGGGAGCGACCGCTGAGCGGGTCGAGGCCCTGTTCGAGTTCGGCGGAGTCGCTGATGCCGTCGTTGTCGGAGTCGGTTTTCTTGGGGTCGGTGCCTATCGTCGATTCGCCGAAGTCCGGGATTCCATCGCCGTCGCTGTCGTCCCCGCCGAAGATCGGCAGGTCAAGCCGCGACCCGCGGTTTCCGTCTGAGAGCGGCGACGAACCGATGAGTGTCACCTCGCCGCTTGCACCTGAAACCGACGCGATCACGTTCCCGCGGTTCGTGGACGGCTGATAAAACGAGGCTGTATAGAACCGCCCGGGGGGAAGCACGATCGAGGGCAGACCACCGTCGGGTTGCAGCGTGCCCACGATATCTGGGCCGCCGTCCAGCAGATAGCGGAAATAGATTGTCGGGTCGTCACCGAAGCCCGCCGGAGTCGCCGAGACGAGCGTCGCGCCAAACGGCGCAGAATGGCCCAAAAACGCGTGAGAATTGATAACCACGTCCTTGTAGCCGGGTGGGATCGTGAAGTTGCCGGATAGGTCGAATTCCACGATGATCTCGTTCACGAAAGGAGCGTTCCCGCGCCTTTCGTGCTGGAGAATCCAGAACGCCGCCAGTGGCGGGGCGTAAATGTCGGACCGATCGACTCCGAAGTCGTCGCAGATGACGAGGCGGACACTTCCGGTATACGACCCGAAGCCACCGACACTGGGGTCGATGATCGTCCCGGTTGCCTGGAAGTTATCGACGAAAGCGTCCGCTCCCTGCGTGCCCCCGATGATCGATTTCATCTTGAGGCCGGCGTCCAACAACGTGAAGTCCGGGCGAGGAACCACGTAACTCGAGAGGTTCGGACCGCTAATCGTGCCGCCGTTCGCCTGGGACTGGATGTCGCGCTGGATTCGCATCTTGATGTCGTCCACGATCCGCTTCACGACATTGGTACTCTTTGCGATTTGCGAGAGCTCGCCCCCGACGCCATGCGTGTACTTCGCACCACTGCCTCCAAGAAACTGGGTAACCATGTCCTGGCCCAGGGATCCAGTTGTCAGCAGCGTCATGGAGGTCCGAAACAAGGACTCGAGTGCGGCGTCCGACAGAGGCCGGTGGAAGCCCAATAACAACCCCTCATGACGCGTCGGTGTGAAGGTGGGGAAGTCAGCTGACTTGAAGTCGTCGCCCGAGGCGCATCCATTCGACAGGCTCCTGCCAACTTGAATCTGGGCTGGGCTTCCGTTGATGACGAAATGCCATCCCGGATGCGTAATACCGCTGTCCGGATCCGTCACGACTGTCGTGCCGTCCGCCGAAACCGTGGCCGTGCCGTCGATCTCCAACCGGCCCGTCGCGTGGTTGAAGCTGATGAACAGC
>JAULYU010000233.1:0-6236 GCA_032117735.1 Microbacteriaceae bacterium | reverse complement strand
ACGGTTTCCCCACCGCTCAGAATCGTGACCGTCACGTCATTCGTGGTGGGATTGGAGAGCCCGAGGACCGCGCCGGCGGGGACAAACAGCGCTGCGATGCCGGTCTGGGCCGGCGCCGCACTCGCCCACGCGATATCGGTGATTCCGTTGCGCGGATCGTGAAATCCGACCCGAACGGCCGCGACGAGGGGTTGATCCGAATCGATGGTCACCGACCAGTCCCCGGCATCGAGGTCGGACAGCGGGATGTCGAGGGTCGACCCCGCTCCAATCGTTGTCGCGATGGTGAGGGAATCTCCGTCCCCCACCGGGTCCAACGTGATGCTGACCGCAGCGTCGCTCTCACCGGGCGCCAGGAAACGAATGGCCGCCATGATGTCGGCATATCCGGGGTCGATGAGGGCGGCACCGATACTGTCCTCGCCGGGAATGCGCACGATAGGAAACGTGAGACTCGTTGTCGGCGCCGAAACCGGCCCAATTCGATCGAGCCCACCGGGCACGAGCCCGCGCACCGCCGTTGTCTGAAGGGTCGCCCACACGGCCGCACCGCTACTCGTCAGTCGGAGAGCGGGTGAGGGCTCATCCGGCGCAAAACCCGCCACCGAATAGGAACGCTGAGACATGGGCGCCACGACGATACCCCGTGACCCGGGTGCGTCGATCATTCCCCGAGAACCCCAAATGTCGATATCCACGCGTGCTTCGACGTCACTGCCGTTCGAGATGGTGAGAATGGTGTCCCGACCTGTCATCGTGCTGCCGCCCACCAGCCACTGTTCGTTGAGTGCATCGCCACACTCGGTGGCGAGAAAACCCGCAACTGATTCCGTCTGCACAGCGTCGTACTCGGTAGCGGCCACCAGGAGCGAGTCGCCCGTGAGCGTGACGGCCGAACCGTTCATCGAATCCGCCATCGCCAGGCCCCGCGAGTCAGAACCCGGTGTCGACATTTGCGTCGCCGAACCGGCGGCGGAAATCTCTGCCGAGTCGCCAACATAGCCGACGACATTCCCCGCACAGACAATACTGCGAGTAACGGCGGCGGGTGCGATCACGGTGGTCAGTGGGGCCACATCGCTCGACAGCGGTGACGGGATAAACGCGACGGCGTAGCCGGCAACTCCCAGCGCAGCGAGCCCGACAGCGCCGACCGTGATTTTGCTAAGAACGCTCATCGTCATCCTCACTCTCGGCCACGGGGAAGTCGTCGTCCGGAACTACTCGCCGTCGCGGGAGTGACGTCGGGACCGCCGCGACGACTGCGATCAGACCGACCGACCCCAGAATCCCGAGATACACCAGGTCGCTGTCGCGGTCCGCTACGGTGGGCGTGCCGTCCACACTCACTCGCCACAAAATGCCCCGATCGGTGGTGCCCACCGCGGTCAAACCCGCGTGGGACGAGATGGACGACACCTCCGTCGCCGTGGGTTTAGCTTCCAGGAGAACAAAGCGAATCTGCTGTTCGGCGAGGGCCGCGGAAACATCAAAACCGCTCTCCACGATGAGGTTCGCGGCAATTTCCGCGATGGCGAACTCGTTCGGGCCCAGCGCGACTCGGGTGGCGGCGGCGGCGCTCCAATCGACCAGGGTCACGCCGCCGTCACGCTGGAGCTCGGTCCGCAACCCTTCCGGGGTCGGTGTCACGACGAGCGTGGCGCCACCGGGAACGGCGGCCGTTTCCGCTTCCACGTAGGCCGGAAGAGTGCGGACGGTCGAGGGGGTCACCAGCGATGTTCCCGCGAAGGCCGCGGTCAACGGAACCACCCCGATGAGGGCGATCGCCGTAACGACCGTCGGAGCCAACACCGCGGAAACAATTCGTGCCGAGGCGATTGTGATTGCCGCGCCGGTGATGAGACCGAACCACACGACGTCGTAGAGCGGGCCGGGAAACAGCCCCACCGCAACACCCTCGGCGGTGGACAGGGGAAGCGCACCGAGGGCAAACCAGACCACGAGGGCGACCCCGCCCAGCGCGAGGAGCGCACCGACTCGCGGATTATCCGCGACGAGCACGGCGATAACGGTGAGCGCGGCGCAGGTTGCCACGAGAGCGAATGCGACGAGTACGGCGATGTCCGCCGAGAGGAACGGAAGCGACGGAGTTGTTGGCCACAGGGTGAGAGACAACAACCCGGTGGGTGCCGTGGTCACGAAGGGCACCCCGCGATCGGCGAAGTACAGCACGGGATTGCTCAGCGTCTCAATGAGCCGCGGCCATTCAAACGCCAGCGCGGGAGCCAGTGCAACAAGAGCGCCGGGCTGACCGGTCAGGGCACGAATGATGATCGCACCAACAACAACGGGGGCAAGCGCGGGCACGGAAACCCACAGCACGGCTGCGAGGAGCGATGCCCAACCGAGTGCGACGATGCTCGACCCCGCGATGGCCCGCGCGAAAAGGGGAAGAGCGATGTGGGCGAGCACCGCGGTGATTCGACCCTCGTTCGCGGCGATGTGGAGAGTGGGGAGCAGCGCCCACCCCGCACCCACAATGAGGGCAGCCCGAGGATTGCTCGTCACCGCACCGGCACCGACATAGCCGGCGACGAATGACGCCGGGATGGCGGCGACAAACAGAGTGATGATGAGCGTGTTGGGGTGCCACCAGAACGCGCTGGAGAGAATGCCGAGTAACGCCGCGAATCCGTCAGGAGCCCCACTAAACCCGCTCGCGACCTCGCTCCAGGTCGCCCCGATTGCGGCCCACGCGTCGTCGACCGTCGAGGGCATCGGGATCAGCGACCCCCCGGACAGTGCCGTTGCGCCGAGGAAACGATTATTCAGAATGATTCCGGCCAACGCCGCAAATCCCGTCCACCACAGCGCCGCCACCCCAAATCTCAATCGCGGGGTGTCATCTGCCGACTCGACGAGGGCACGACGCTCGTCGTTCTGGATCCCGCGTCGATGACGGAGTTCGGAGGCAGACACGAACAATCGCGAACCGTCAATGGGGACCGTGCCGGTCCGCCGATGCGCTCGATGGGCTCGGCCAACCGCCCTCACATCGAAGACCCCGGCCATTGTCCCGCGCCACTCCGCGAACGGGCTGCGGCGCTTCTGGACAAATCGACCGATACCGCGAACCAGGGACCCGATCACGAGCCCAACCGCAAGGAACGGCTGTGCGAGAGCGGCGCCCGCGGCGAGAATGCGGTGAGCCCGCGAACGAGCCTCTTCGCGAACAATCCGACGGTCCAGCAAGGTTCCCGCGAGCGCCTCGAGCGAGGTGAATTGGGTTTCGATGACCGCGGTGGGGACGACTTCAACGCGCCAGCCTGCTCGGTGCGCGCGATAACAAAAATCGAGAGCACCGTCCACTCCCGGCAGTGCGGGGTCGAATCCTCCCAGTGTCGTCCACACCTCACGGCGAACCAGCATGCCGGCCTCACCCACCGCCAACACATCACTCGCGCGGTCGTACTGCGCCTGGTCGAGTTCTCGTTCCGCGAGGTGAACCGCAAAACCGGTTCGCGTCATCGACTCTCCCATCTCGCGGATCATGGCGGGGGAATCAACGTCCATTTGCTTCGGACCCACGATTCCCACAGACGGCGACGTGTCAAGAACGGACGCGAGTGCCGCAAACGCGCCGGGGCGAATCCGGGTGTCGTCCCGCACGATCCAGATGTTCTCCGCACCGGAGTCGGCGATCGCGCGGTCCACCGCGTGCGACAGTGACAGTGTTCGCGCTGCGGTGAGGACCGTACACCCCGACAGCGCGAGGTTGTCGCCGGTCAGATTGACCACCGTGATGGCACCCGGAACACTGTCGGCGGTGAGTTCCTTCACGAGCTGCGGCAGTCGTTCGGGGAGTCGTCGTGACACGACGACAATCGCGAGTGAGTCGCGAATCACCGGACCGAGTCCTCAGTCCCTAGGCGCGACGGCGGTATTTGCGGCGTTCGCGCTCCGACAGTCCACCCCAGATGCCGAAACGCTCGTCGTTGGCGAGGGCGTATTCGAGGCACTCGGTCCTGACGGTGCACTCGGCGCAGATGCGCTTGGCATCGCGGGTCGATCCCCCCTTTTCCGGGAAAAAAGCTTCCGGGTCGGTTTGGGTGCACAGAGAATCGGCTTGCCATGCGAGGGGGTTGTCGTCACCGACGGCGTTGCCGGTTCCGATAACTCCGAGTCGGAGCGGATCGATTGCCCAGTCACCGGGGACGTCATTGCGGTATTCAGTCATGACGAGAATTCCTCCAGTTGGGTGATTGATTCACTAATTACACCGTTGTTATTCGCAATAGTCAAGTTAGCGAGTTAGTAAGGACAACTGAGGAGAGTGCGCAAGGACCATCCGGCCGTCACCCGTGACCGTCGTGAGGGTCTCGCCCGCCTCGACAAAGAGTGCATCCCCCCGAACCGCGCGGAGTTCCGTATCGGCGCTCAGGGTAAGGTCACCGTCGGTGACGAGCGCAACACAGGGGCCCGCGAGGGAGACCTCGACCCGTCCGTGCACCGCGATGTCCGTCACAACGAAATCGTCGAGACCCGGATCGAACGTTCGGACGGGTCCCGACACCCGGGGTTGCAGTCGGGGCTCATCGAGTTCTCGGAAGTCGAGGACGGCCAAAAGTTCGGTGACGTCGATGTGTTTCGCGGTCAACCCCCCGCGCAACACGTTGTCGCTGGCGGCCATCACCTCGATTCCCGTCCCGCGGAGGTACGCGTGGATGTTTCCCGCCGGCAAAAACAGCGCCTCCCCCGGTTGGAGGACAACGTGGTTCAGCAACAGTGCGACCGCGGCGCCGGGGTCGCGCGGGAATTGTGCCGCGAGCGACGTGGCAACTCGCACTGCGTCATCAATCTCCGGCTCACCGGAAGAAACCTTCACCTGGCTGAGCGCTGCGAGAAACTCGTCGACACCGGTACCGCGGCGAAGCAACCATTCAACCGCCGCGTCCAGCCCCTTGTCGCAGTGCCGACGGAGAATGTCGCTGCCGTCAACGCCCGACTTGTCGAGAAAACTGAGGATGTGTGCTCGTTCCGCAGCGGGACGAAAGCCGCACAGAGCGGCGAACTCGGTCAGCGCGATGATCACTTCGGGTTTGTGGTTCGGGTCGCGATAATTTCGCTGAGGCGAATCCAGCGCGACACCCGAAGAGTTTTCCCGATCCCACCCCGCGCGCGCCTGCTCGAGTGTGGGGTGGGCCTGAATCGACAACGGAGACTCCGCGGCGAGCAGTTTGAGTAAAAACGGCAGCGGTCGACTCCCGAAACGTTCCGGGTGGCGCGCACCCCAGTCACCGAGTAACTCGCCGGTCGCCGCGACACGGGCGGGACTCCCCGGGTGGTCTCCCAACCACAGCTCGGCTTCGGGTTCTCCCGACGGTGCCACCCCCCGCACTCGGGCAATCTCCGACGCGGACCCCCACGGGTAATTGCGCGGAGTATTGTCTATCGCGAACACAGAATCACCTCCACGTCGCTCACTAGGCTAGTGTCTCGTGCACCCAATCCTCGCAAGCAAGACCGTCATGGTCGCCGTTTTTACGGTGCTGTTCGCGGGTGACCTTGTGCGTTACGCGCTCACGTTTCCGGGGTGGATTGCCCTGGTGGTCGCCTCCACCGTCTGGGGCGTCGCCGTGTTGTGGGCGCGACGGGTCTCGTGGCGGTCGTTGCCCGTACCACTCCTCCTCGTCTTTGCGTGGTGGGCGATCTCCCCGGCCTGGTCCCCTTACGCCGGCAGTTCACTCATCATGTTGATCCCCGCCGCGATAACGGTGCTTCTGGGGCTCGCGATTGTCACCGTCGTCGAGACCGGCGAAGCCCTTCGGCGCGCGGAACTCTCGCTGCGCATCATTCTGGTCGGGTCGATTCTGTTTGAATTCGTGGTGGGAATCATCGGCCGCCCCGTTTATCCCGTCGGTCTGGTCGCCACGGAGACCACCCCCATCGAGCTGGCGTGGAGCCGTGCACTGTTCTTCACGCCCGGGGGTCGAATTCAAGGACTGGTGGGCAACGCCAATCTTTTGGGCATGCTCGCGCTGATGCTTCTCCTCATCGCCGTCTGGCGCATCTTCGCGTCGCGAAACTGGCGGTCGCTCTCCGTCCTCGACGGCGTTGTCGCAGTGTTCCTCATTGCGCGCACGATGTCCGCAACGGTCACGGTCGCCATTGCGGGGGTCGCCGTGGCCGTCGGTATCGCAGCGCTCGCCCGGAAGTCCGCAATTCGATGGCGGGTGGCACTGTGGACAGCGCTCGCCGCCCTCGCCGCGGGGATT
>JAULYU010000232.1:0-3096 GCA_032117735.1 Microbacteriaceae bacterium | reverse complement strand
TCGACCCGGAACTCTTGACCAAGAAGTCGAACGACAACCCCGTTTTCTATGTGCAGTACGCGCACGCCCGGACCTGCGCGGTCGCGAGGAATGCCGCCAGCGCCGGTGTCGACCGATCGGTGTTCCATGCCGAATTGCTCGATCACCAGACCGAAGCCGACCTCGCGAACGCACTGGCCGACTTCCCGCGGGTGGTCGCGCAGTCTGCGACGTTGCGCGAACCGCATCGCGTCGCTCGGTACCTCGAAGAACTTGCGGCGTTCTATCACCGCTGGTACGACAACTGTCGAGTGACGCCACTCGGGGATGACGCCGTCGACGACGCCCATCGCACCCGACTCTGGCTCAACGATGCGTCGGGTCAGGTTTTGCGAAACGGGCTCGGACTTCTCGGCGTGAGCGCACCGGAGCGCATGTGAGCCAGTTCACACCCGAGCAGAGCGCCGCCATTAGAGCGGAGTTCCCCGAGCTGTCGGAAACCGTCAACGGGCATCCGCTGGTGTACCTCGACACCGCGGCCACGAGCCTTCGCCCCCGCGGGGCTGTCGAGGTCGAATCCGAGTTCGCCCTCCGCCACACCGCGGCGGTGTATCGCGGGGCACACACGCTCGCGGCCGAGGCGACCGAAGCATATGACGATGCGCGTGCAACCATTGCCGGCTTTGTCGGGGCGCGCCCCAACCAACTGATTTTCACGTCCAACGCGACGGAATCAATCAATCTCGTGGCGCTCGCTGTCCGGTTGGCGTCGGCGGTTGGCTCGCCCGCACGATTCGCGCTCCGCGCAGGAGACGAGATTGTCGTGACCGAGTCGGAACACCACGCGAATCTCATTCCCTGGCAGGAAGTCGCTCGGCAGACCGGCGCCGTGATCCGGGTCGCCCCCGTGACCGACGGCGGAGAACTGACCGTGGATGCTGTGGCCTCGGTCCTGTCGGACCGCACGCGCATCGTGGCCTTCCCGTCCGTGTCCAACGTCCTCGGAATAACGAACCCCACGCGAGCAATCGCAGACCTCGCTCGTGCGTCCGGCGCGCTCGTCGTCGTCGACGCGTGTCAGTCCGCCGCCCACGGCCGACTCGATGTCGAGTCGTTTGGCGCGGACTTCGTCGCGTTCTCGGCCCACAAAATGTATGGACCGACCGGAATCGGCGCTCTCTGGGGCACCGCCGAAGCGCTCACCGAAATGCCCGTTGTCCTGACCGGCGGTTCCATGATCACCCGCGTCGACTACGACTCGTCGGATTACCTTCCCGCACCGGCCAAATTCGAACCCGGCACCCCCCGCCTGACCCAGGCGATTGGCTGGGCTCACACGGTGTCCTACCTCGACGCCGTCGGCGTCGACGCGATCGCGACACACGAAGAGTCGCTCGGTGCCGAGATGTACGCGGCGGTCGCCGACATCCCCAACGTCACGATTCTCGGCACCGCCGACGGCGTCCACCGTGTTGGGCTGGTCAGTTTCGCGGTCGACGGTGTCCACCCGCACGATGTGGGGCAGTACCTCGACTCCCGCGGAATTGCGGCGCGCGTCGGGCACCACTGCGCCCAGCCGCTGCACAAGCGTCTCGGCGTTGACTCGTCGACGCGGTTCTCGCTCGGAATGTATTCGACGACGGATGATGTCGCAATCGCCGTCGCGGCCCTCGCCGATGTTCGCGCCTACTTTGGGGAGTCCTGATGCAACTCGACGATCTGTACCAACAAATCATCCTCGACCACAACAAAAAGCGGGCGGGGTACGGACTGCACGAGGGCGGATTCCCGTCGCACCAGTACAACCCGACCTGCGGGGACGAAATCACGCTCACGGTCCGCCTCAGCGACGACGGTGAGACCATCACCGCGTTCGAATGGGAGGGCTCGGGCTGTTCGATTTCGCAGGCCTCGGCGTCGCTCATGACGTCCGAAGCGACGGGAATGTCGGTCGCAGAATTTGAGCGCTTTGCCAACGGATTCCGCGAAGCGATGCGGTCGCGCGGAACAATCGTGTTGCCCGAGGAGGAATTCGGCGACCTCGCCGCTCTGTCCGGTGTGTCCAAGTTCGTTGCCCGCGTCAAGTGCGCGATGCTGGCGTGGGTCGCCGCCGAAGACAGCCTTCTGCTTACCCGAGAATCGCGAACCTAACCCGTGTCGACCGTGCGCCGCGAAACACTTACTGATTTACTGGCTCGAGACACGCCGTTGGGAAGGAACACCCCGTGATCGAATATCGAAACCTGCGAATCGCGCTCCTCGGCGCGGGGAGTGTTGGCGCGCAGGTCGCCGACCAGATTCTGAACCACGGCGATGAGCTCGCCGCACGGGTCGGCGCGGGAATCGAACTGGTGGGGGTCGCCGTACGCGACCTGAAGTCCCCGCGCGACACAGTAATTCCGGCGGACCTGCTGACGACCGATTCCGAGAAACTCGTGCGCAAAGCCGACATCGTGATTGAACTCATGGGGGGCATCGAGCCCGCGCGCACGCTGGTACTCGCGGCGATCAATGCGGGGGCAGACATCGTCACGGCGAACAAGGCACTACTCGCCCACCACGGACCCGAGATTTTTGCCGCGGCCGCGCAGGTCGGCGCCCAGGTGTATTACGAAGCCGCTGTCGGCGGAGCGATTCCCATCATTCGTCCGTTGCGCGACTCTCTCGCGGGGGACCGTGTCACCCGAATTCTCGGAATCGTCAACGGGACGACGAACTTCATCCTCGACCGCATCGACACGATGGGGGAGTCGATGGCGGACTCGCTCGCGACGGCCCAACAACTCGGCTACGCCGAAGCGGATCCGACCGCGGACGTCGAAGGGTTTGATGCAGCCCAGAAGGTGTCGATTCTCGCGTCGCTCGCCTTTCACACCCATGTGCCGGTGGACAGCGTGTATCGCGAGGGAATCACCTCGGTCACGCGCGAACAGATTCAGGCCGCCCGCCGAGCGGGCTATGTCGTCAAGCTCCTCGCGATTTGCGAACGGGTTGTCGGAGCGAACGGGGTCGAAGGCGTCAGTGCCCGCGTGTACCCCGCGATGGTCCCGCTCGAACACCCGCTGGCCGCAGTCCACGGAGCCAACAACGCGGTGTTTGTTCAGGCGGAAGCCGCCG
>JAULYU010000231.1:0-10264 GCA_032117735.1 Microbacteriaceae bacterium | reverse complement strand
CCGACCTGGCGGCCGTTGGCAAAGAGTGTCTCGTCGTGGGTGAGAAAAACCTGTGGGTCGTCCACGGTGAAGTAAACGGTTCGGAATTTCAGTGCAGTGCGATCAATTGTCCTCAGCGCCTCCGCGCCAATGAAATCGTTGTCGGTGCGCAAATCGACCGCGAACCCCAATCCCGCCGTGTACGGGTCGTCCGTCGCGCCGATATCGTGACCCAGGTGACGGTAACCTTTCTCCAGTCGGAGCGAATCCAACGCATAAAAACCGGCGGGGGACACACCACGATCTGCGCCGGAATCCTGTAGCGCGTCATACACGTTGATGGCCAAGTCCGTGGGAACGTAAATCTCGTAACCCAACTCGCCCACATAACTCAGGCGCAACACCCAGCCGAACCCATCAGCAACTTCGACTTCCCGAGCGCTGTAGAGGGGATGCGCCCCGTTAGACCAATCGCACGGGGAGATTCGAGACATCAATTCGCGACTCGCGGGGCCCATCACGCCGATTGTGGCCAGCGAGGCTGTCTGATCAACAACATGCGCAGAAAAGTCACGCGCGATTCTGGTCAAATATCCGAGGGCTTTGGTGTGGCTGGTTGACGGGGTCACCACCAAAAACCGAGTGGCCGACATTCGGGTAACCGTTCCGTCCAGTTCTATCCCGCCGGCCTCGTTGCAGAAAAGGGTGTAAACCACCTGCCCCACGGGTTGGTCAATGTTTGCCGTTGTCGCACGCTGACACAATTCCATCGCGTCGTTACCGACAACCTCAAATTTGGCAAACGCGCTCAAGTCGAAAAGGGTGACGTTTTCCCGCGTGTTCACATGCTCTTGCGCCACCTGGTCAAACCAGCCCGGTCGCCCGAACGAGTAGGACTGTTCGACACTCGGACCCCCGAACCAGTTTGCTCGCTCCATCGCGTTGATTTCCCCGAACCTGGCGTCCCGTTCAGCGAGTGAAGCGTGCAGCGGACTTCTCCTCACATTCCTCGCCGTTGTCGACTGGAGGCGGGGCCAGTGGGTGGCGTACAACCGACCGAGACTCTCTTTGGTTCGACTGTGCAGATACTTTTGGTTACTTTGATGTCGGGAAAACCGCTGTACGTCAACCGAAGCGGAATCAAAATCGGGTGATCCGTTGGTAATCCAGCGTGCGGCGGCCCGACCCACGCCTGGGCCGTAAATGATTCCTTGCGAATTCATCCCCGCCGCAACAAAGAGACCTTCGACCTCCGCGGTTTCGCCGAGGAGGAAGTTGTTATCCGGTGTGAAACTTTCCGGGGCGTTGATGAACCGGTCATAGCCCGAGTCGACTAACGCCGGGACTGTTTTTTCGGCCTTCTGGCGAATTGGGTCGAAGTGTTGCCAATTCGGGGGGAATGTCGCAAAACCTGATGAGTCGATGTCGTCAGACGATCTCGGGATTCCCCGGGGTTCAAAAGCCCCGAGCAGCAGTCGGTCTCCTTCACGACGAAGGTAGTAGCTGTTGTCAACGTCTCTCAGAACTGGCAGACCCTCGAGATTCGCGGGTATCGGTTCGCTTCTCACATGGACATGCTCTGCCGCATACAGCGGAAGGTGAACACCGGCTGTTGCCGCTAGGTCGCGACTCCACAGACCACCCGCCAGAACTACCACATCTGCTTCGACCGTGCCCGCATCCGTGCTAATTCCCACGATCCTGCCGTTGTTCGTCAGAATGTCACGAACGTGCACCCTCTCGCGAATCGTTGCACCCGCACCGCTTGCCAATTTGGCCATTGCAATCGATGCGTACCCGGGATTGACATAACCGTCATCGGGGAAAAACAGTCCCCCGGCGACACCCTCCATTGACGCGAGCGGCCATAATTCCGCAACGGCTTCGGCAGAGAGCAACTGAGCCGTTACGCCACAATGGTGGGCGATGTCCGCAGCATGGGTGAACTCGTCGACGCGTGCCGCGCTCCGCGCAACACTGACCGATCCCGACCTGGTAAAGCCAACATCCACACCGCTTGCGCTTTCCAACGTGGAGTAAAAATCCGGGCCGTATTGAGCCATTTCCGTCAGCGCTATGGACCCCCGGGCATTGGCGATCAGTCCAGCCGCGTGCCACGTCGTTCCGCTGGTGAGCAGATTGCGCTCAACCAACAACACATCATCGACTCCAGATTGGGTCAAGTGGTAGGCGATGCTCGAGCCGACAATCCCGCCACCAACCACAACAACCGCGGCTTTCCGAGGTAACGGCACTGAATCCGTCAGCGCGAACATAGCTCCACTCAGCGAGCGGTCTGCCAAGCGGTCCATGCCTCATTTTAGCCCTGGTGAAACGAATTGCGCTGGTGGTCGCGACTGCCATGACGTTCGCGTCCATGGTGACGACTCCTCTGGTTGCGCACGCCACCGCGCCTACCGGATAAAAGTGACATACGACGGTTCGGTCCGGGTATGAGTTTCTCAATCGATCTGGTCACTAGCCTCAAACCTTCTGTTGCCTAAAAAGGGAAACGGACTTTTAATCCGTGGGTCGTCGGTTCGATCCCGACGGGGCCTACAAAACGAAAGCTCCCCCGGCCACAATCCGGCCGAGGGAGCTCCGTTCTGTCGCCAACGATTAGGCGAATGTGAGGTGGCTGCGACTACGCGCGGTGACGCCTCGTTGCACGACGGGTGACCACTGCGGCAGCGAGCGCCAGGGCGCTCACAGCGACAAGCGTGCCGGCCATCGCGGCGTTTCCGCCCGTGGGCGCCAGATCTTCACCCGAACCGCCAGACCCCGCATTCGGATCAGCGAACTGCACAACCCGATATCCGCCGTTGTAATCTTGGACGTAATCGACCGTAAACCAGATCTGTCCGGCATCGGGGGCCATCGCGACGATGTTCGGGTAATCCAGAGTCGTCTCAAAAATCATGACGGAAGCCATCGGCGAGAGGTCAATCACTTCCACGTTGGCGACGCTGGTAACCCCATTTTGACCATAGACATAGGCCTCAGAGGCATCGGGTGTGAGCTTGATATATTCCGCTTCAGTGACTGCGGTGTCGAGGTCGAATGATGTCACGACCGCTCCGCTGGAGTTGATCGTCGCAATGTAGGGGTCGGTGTCATCCACGAGGCAGGCCACGACACCGGACTCCGAGTCACACGCAATAAGAGCACCATCCCCCGCCCACGGAATATCGGTGAACGTATCATTGGCGGTATTTAGCACGGCAAAACCCGTCTCGAGGCCCGTCGCAATATCGCTATACGGGATCATCATTTTCCCCGAGTCAGTGTCAAACGCGGGCTGATTCGCGCGGTATCCTGGGTCCCCCCACACCTGCTGGGTGATCGCACCGGTCCCAATGTTCAGTTTGGCAACAGTGACTGAATTGTTCGGATAGTCTCCAGTACTGCCCACCATGTAAATGTGCGACGCATCATCCGACCACAGCATGTACAGGGGGGCGAAAGTGAAATCAGCGTCCGGCCATGTTGACACGACCGTCCCATTGGCAAGGCTGACCTTACTGACTTGGTACGTGTAGGTAGGCCACGTCCCCGCCGATTCCGCAATGTACGCAAATGTGTCACTGTCATCAATGATTACCGCCTCAGTATTCTCCAGGCCTGTTATCAACGTTGACGTGTTTGGTTCAACGTCGACAATCCAGGCGTCTCCTTCATGGAGGGTCACGGCGGTCTCGGCGTCCGAGGTGAGGGCAAGGCCGTCCCAGTCGTCATCTGCTTCGGGACCACTGATAAAGCGCACCTCGCTCATCGTCGGAGTAAAGGCGTGCGCGGGCAGACCTATCGAGGTGATTGCTAACGCCCCCATGACCGCGAATGAGGTCCGGACTATTTCCTTGAACATGTTGCTCCCGCTTTCTATGCGTAGGTGTGGGTGCAGCGCGCATACACGCGTTGTAACTATATATTAGTTAGTTTTCATCTTAGTTAGTTTTTTCGCTGCCCGTAAACACTGGGTCCGGCAAGTTGAGAATCTTTCCCGTACGCTGAGGGAATTCGGCTTTTGTCCAGCGACAAACTCACCCAAAGGATGCCCCGTGAAGAAGAAGTTCGTCGCAGGTTCCGCCACGATGTTAGCCGCCATCGCCGTTGCGGCAATTGCAACCCCCGGATCCGCAATCCCGTCGTGGCCCTCTGGTGGAAACTTCGTCATATCCGGCACGATGGGTGGCGGAGCAACCTGGCAGATCGACGAATATGGTATTGCGGCGGCCGGAGACGTTGCCGAAGAGATGACGAACCGGCTCTACTATCCCCTGGAGAACTACGCCGAAGGCGACTATTTCTATTGCGGTGGCAATGACGGCAGTGACGCCACAGTAACCACCGAAGCTAACGGTGACGTCACAATTGAATGCGCAAGCATGCCCAACACCTTCGTGACAGGACTTGCGGGAACACTGCACATTCGGCTCTACGCCGAAGACGAGACAGGCTACATGGCGCGGGTGTGGGGCGAGCTCGAAAACACGACCGGTTCCACAATCACCATCGACCCGGACGCCGCACTAGGGGTTTATTACTATTACAACTACACCGCCTGGGACAACGGTGACCCCTGGCAGACGAACGTCGGTGGCGGCGATTACGGCGTCGACGGGTCTGTGTGGGGCGCCGGCGGAGACATCGACAACAACGAAATCGCGACATCGGCGGCATGGGGTGACCTGAGCCAATCCTGCCGATTTGAAGCGGGAAACAACAAGATGTACTACCCGGCGGAGGCAAACGTGATCGCTGCCGGCGAGACGGTCAACTTAGTCTCGTTCATCAACATGGTATTCCCCGCGACAAACGACGCAGCAGGGACGACGGCAGCGTTCGAAACTGCACTTGACCAGGCTCAGTCAGAATTCGCGGAGGGCCTCACGGGGCGCATGACCGATGGATTGCCCGAGAACTTCGTGGCTGTTGGTTGGGAAACCGACGACGCCTGCGAAGTAGAGGCACTGGCCCCGACCGGCTCCGGGTTGGACTCTGCAGCCGGAATCGCGGCCGGCGCATTAGGAATCAGTCTCGCCGCGCTCGGCTTCTTTGTTCGGGCCAAACGCCGCGCTCGCGCCTGATTTCACAACTCCGGTGTGGACCGAATTCGTTGGGCGGCGAATCAGCACGAAAACACGTCGCGAGCAGATTCTCATAGCAATGTTTAAGGTTCACGTTGGCCCGTGTACGATAAAGTATTCATACCGAATCGGGAGGTTAGTCTCGTGAAGAAATTTGTTCCTGCACTGTTTGTCGCGGCCGCGATTGCGGCGACCAGCATTGGGGCAGTTCCGCTTGCCGCTTCCGCGACCGTGCCCGATGACAATCTCGCCGCCATTACCGCGCCTGACGAGTCGCTGGCTGAATGCACGATTACAGGAACCGCTCGGTCAGAAACTCTGGTGGGAACTCCGGGCGACGACGTTATTTGCGGACTAGGCGGCAATGACACCATCTACGGCGATGAAGGCGATGACACTATCTATGGCGGTGCGGGCAGCGATCGCGTTTGGGGTGGAACCGGCGACGACGAAATCGACGGTGGCACAGGCAGCGATCGCGTTTGGGGTGGAACCGGCGACGACGAAATCGACGGCGGCACAGGCAACGATACTCTTGAAGGTGGAAGCGGCGATGACGACCTTCTCGGCGATGTGGGTAAAGACAGCCTGTCGGGCGGAAGCGGCGATGACGCGCTCAGCGGAGGTAGCGGTGTTGATGGGCTCCGTTCGGGATCCGGTGACGACATGTGCGCGCGAGACACAGTCGACCGACTAATCGGCGAGTGCACCATTGATTTTGACGCGCCCATCGTCAGTTTCCCTGACTACTACATTCTCGAATACCAGGCGGGCGCGACGGCTGTCTTCCGCTGGGTTGTCGAAGATGTGTCGGGCGTCGCGATGACGTGGGCCGCAATTGGTGGTCCTTCGGGTTGGATGACCGAGTGGTGTGGGTTTGCAGTCCCCTTGGAACGCGTTGAGGGGAACGCAGAATCGGGAACGTATGAGGTGCGTTGTGACATTCCTGACAACGCAGTGAACGAAAATTACACTCTCTATATCGGGGCGTCCGATGTGCTCGGGAACTCCAATGCCGTTCCCGGACGGGCGGCTTTTGGATTCAATGTGTACGGCGGTTCGTCCGACAACCAGGTCCCCGAAGTTCTCGAGATTCGACTCCCCGACAGCGTGCGCCCCAATGAAACGTTCACAATTGAGGTCGATGTCAGGGATGAGTCGGGAACTACTGTCGTCTACGCATGGTTCAGAGGCGCTGCTCCCTACTATTACTACGACGAGAATGGTCAATTCATCTCGGCCAACGGAATCGCGGAGTTGGTTGCGGGTGACCCTAGCGAGGGTACCTGGCGGCAGTCGCTGACCGTGTCGTCCTGGGCCATCCCCGGCGAATATGTCCTTCTCCTCAGCGTTCGCGACACCGTGGGGAACCGCGGTTTCGAGACGACCGAGTACGTCGTCACCGTACAACCGGAAGTCACCATTACCGACTAACGAGCGACTACCCTGTTCTCATGATTGACCCTCGTGAAATAACGATTGACGCGCTCAACGCGGATCCGTACCCCATCTACGACGAACTGCGGAAACTCGGCCCGATTGTCTATGTTCCGCAAATCGACGAATGGTTGGTTACGTCGTGGGACGACTGTCGAGCAATCGGTGCACTCAAGGACTCGGTGCAGCTCGCTCCAGGTCATCCTGTTGACCAGGAGTTTTTCGGTGGCAAGAGCGTTCTCACGATGTCCGGCGAGAAGCACAAAGGACTTCGCGAAGGAATCGACCAATCACTCAAGGCCGGTCCTGTCGCACGGTTCTTGGACGACAGCGGGCGCGATACCGTCATCGAATACATTGATGCGATTGCAACGCGAGGACGAGGCGACCTCGCCGTGGACCTGTTCAACAAAATCAGTGTTCGGGTGGTTGGAAATCGGCTCGGGTTTAATGATGTGGACGACGAGACGCTCGTTCGATGGTTCGAGGCCCTCAGCGGGGGTCTGTCGAACAAGGATGGTGAGAACGACGCCAGCACTCGAGCGGCGAAAACCCTGCACGAGATCGACGGCTATATGGGAGACAAAATCGCGCATCTCCGGGCGAACCCGGACGACACCCTGTTGTCACACATGGTGCATGGTGGATTGCCGGACGGCGCGGGTCCCCGCACAGTCGACGAGGTCATGCCCTCGATCCGCGTCATCATTCTGGGGGCGTTCCAGGAGCCTGGACATTCGGTTGCGACCACATTCTGGGGACTTCTCAACGAACCCGAACAGCTGCACGAGCTTCAGAATCGGCCGGCAGAATCCGCGTCCGCCGCCCTACGCGAAGGTTTCCGATGGGTAGCACCCATCGGTGTCGTGGCCGCGCACCCCATTATCGATTTCACCTACGCTGGCGTGACCGTTCCTGCGGGTGCGCCACTGTCTCTCGTCGTTGCCGCCGCCAACCGCGACCCCGCCAAGTTCGCCGATGCGCATCGATACGACATGTACCGAACGCAAACGGTGAACGCAACCTTCGGATACGGAGTGCACCACTGTTCGGGGCACCAGCTCGCGAAAGGGCTCGGCGAAATCATGGTCGAAGAAACGGCGCGCCGACTCCCGAACCTGCGGCTCGATCCCGAATCCCCCGCCACGGTTTCGGGCTATCTTTTTCGCGGCGCGAAGTCGCTCCCTGTTCTCTGGGGCTAGCCCGTCAACAAACTGTTGACCACGAAACCGAGACACACCGCCCCGCCACCCGCAAGAGCCACAGCCAGAACGATCGAACGACGCTTGCCGAACGAAACAGCCAGCCCGCCCCACCCGGTCTCCCGGTCGATGCCGATGTCGGGAATCGCGTTGAGCAGGTGGGCGGTCACTCCGACCAGAACGCTCAGGAGAACGACGGGGAAAGAAGGCCAGAGCGTTGGCGAACTCGCCTGCGCGATGAACAACGGCATGAGCGCGAACGACACCGCGTACGGGACCCACGACCACACCGTGCGCGCGAGGAAAAAGTTGTATACCAGTGCGCTGGCGACGGCAGCGATGTGGGCAGCCCCGCCGAGCCAACCGGCGGCGAGGAACGACAGCGGGATTGTCAGGGTCGCGCTCACCAGGATCGGAATGCGGAGGTCTTCGGGTCGGATGTCGCCTCGCACCGTCGGCTTGGTGCCACGCCCGGCGGCGCGATCCGCTTCGGCGTCGTGCACGTCATTCGTCCACCCCACCGTGGCCTGACCGGCCGCACTGGCGAGAATCACCAGGACGACACTCGACCAGGACCCGCCAACGACTGCGGTCGCGACTGTCATCAGAAGCACCATCGCGAGCGCCTGCGGGAAATGCGTCGCCGCGACAATTGCCCGAAGACGAGCACTGCGACCGGAATGTTTGCTCACTGTCGGCACACTACCCTCTCGTGAAAACTAAGGTGTGGGCGGGGCCACAAAGAAAATCGGCAGCCACGTCGGGTGGTGCGCATAGATGAGCACGGCGAAAACAACTACGTCAAAAAGCAGGTGAACGGTGATGATGTACCACACCGAACGGCTCTTTTCAAAAATCCAGCCCTGAATCAAGGCGAAGGGCAACGTGAGCAAGGGGCCCCACGACCGGTACCCCAGTTCCCAGAGGAACGACACGAAAACGATGGCCTGCAAACCGTTTGCTATCCAGAACGGGAAATGGCGACGCAACAGTGCGAACACGATGCAGATGAAGAAGAGTTCGTCCCAGATCCCGACGAATCCGACGCCCACGAACAGGCGCGCGATTTCGCTCGGCGTTTCGACGGCCGGCCAGTTCTGGTAACTCCCCGAGGTGATGAAGTACACCGGCAGGATGAGATAGCCGAGCACGAGAACAGCGCCCAACCACGCCCACTCCCCCCGCGACCACGGTTCGCCTGGTCGGCCCGGGAACCGCACGATGTGGTCCCGAAAAACCCATCGGCTCATCGCGTAGGGATACACCACACACAGCGTGAGCACGGCGCCCATGAGCGCATAGTTGCCCCACTCAAGATTGGCCTCGACCGAGATAAAACTGATGAAAACAAGGGGCACCGCGACGAGCGACAGGTCTTGTCCAAGAACACGGTTGCGCGAAAAGGCGATGATCAACCCGAGGGCGAGGGCCGCATAACCGAGCCCCATAAACACGGGAATTCCGCGGGTAACGAACAGCGCGGGGGCGGCCAGAGCAACCAGAGTCGCGGCGACGACCTCACTCGATCGAACGTTCTGACGGGAGTAGGTGTTCACCCTTACCAGAGTACCGTGGGCCGATAGGAAAGCCGATGGAATCCTCGATCAGATCAATCGGGCCGTGCGTAAAAGTTGACCGGACCGCGCACCCAGACGGTCAGTTTCATTCCCATCTCTGGCGCGAGAGGGCCGCTCGCACGCGCCGTGATGGTGCGGTCGGGTGTCGTCACCGTCACCAACACGTCGTGTCCAAAGAACTGTCGTCCCGTCACGATCGCCCGGCCGGCGGGGTCGGGTTGCAGATAGAAGTTCTCCGGTCGGACCGCCGCAAACCCGCTATCGCCGTCGCGAACTCTGTTCAACGGGGTTAGCGAGCCCAATTCGGTCTCGACCTTTCCGCCGCTGACGCGCCCGGGAATGATGACGGCGTCCCCGAGGAACAGTGCGACGTCGATGTCCGCCGGCTGGGCGTAAATGTCGGCGGGGGTGCCCGTTTGAATTATCGCGCCGTCCCGCATCACCGCGATCGAATCCGACAGCGACAGCGCTTCGTCCTGGTCGTGCGTGACAAGAATCGTGGTGATCGATTCCTTCCGCAGTAGTTCCCGAACATCCGTGCGCAGTTCGGTACGGAGTTCCGTGTCGAGCGCCGCAAACGGCTCGTCGAGCAAGACGACGCGTGGGGATGGCGCAATCGCGCGCGCGACCGCTACACGCTGTTGCTGTCCGCCGGACAATTCGGCGGGAAGCCGATTCTCGAGTCCCCCCAGCCGCATGATGGACACAAGTTCGGCGACGCGTTTCGCGCGGAGTGCGCTCGAGAGGTCTGCGAGTCCCGCACCGATGTTCCGGGCGACCGTCATATGGGTGAACAACGCGCCGTCCTGGGGAACAATTCCTACCCCGCGGCGGGCCGGTTCAACCCAACGCTCGTCCGACGACACCACGTCCCCGTCGATCGCGATGGTACCTGAATCGGGGCGCTCAAAGCCGGCGAGACATCGCAACAGAGTGGTCTTTCCGACACCACTCGGTCCCAGAACCGAGAGGAACTCGCCGC
>JAULYU010000230.1:0-3077 GCA_032117735.1 Microbacteriaceae bacterium | reverse complement strand
TCCGATGATGGACATTCCCACGACGGTCAGAGGGTTTCGGAAAACCTCTCGCGCGATCTCGCGTCGACGCGCCCACTTGACGCTGAGAGCCGATTCCCGAGTTGCGGCCGCCGCTTTGTTGTTCACGCCTTTGGTGTTCTTCACGTTCGTCATCCGAGAACCACCCTTCGGTCGAGATAGGCGTAGGCAATATCGACCGCGAGGTTCACGGTCATGAAAATCACGGCCGTCACAAGCACGTACGACATGATGGTGGCCTGGTCACCCGCGAGAATCGCACTGGTCACCCACTGGCCGAGTCCAGGCCAGCGGAAGATGAGTTCGACCGCCACCGAGCCCTGAAGCAGGAACCCGAAACTCAGCCCGATGGTGGTGGTGGTGGGAACGAGCGCGTTGCGCCGGGCGTGGCGCTTGATCACGATGTTCTCGGCGAGGCCCTTGGATCGAGCGGCCTCGACGTACTCTTCACTCATCGCCTCGACCATGGACGAGCGCATCATTCGAACGATGATGGCCATGGCCCCGAATGCGAGGACTGTCGCTGGAAGAATCAGGTGTCGAAGCGCATCAAAGAACGCGACGGGATTCCCCGCGAGTATCGAGTCAATCGTGTACAGCCCCGTCGGATGGGCGATGGAATCGAACACGTCCTTGGTCGAACGTCCGAGCGGGAACCAGTCGAGCCAGAGGTAGAACGGAATGAGAAGGAGCAGTCCGAACCAAAAGGTCGGGGTGCTGGCTCCGAGAATCGAGAACAAACGAGCCGCGTGGTCGGGGCGCTTGTTGCGATTTACGCCGGCGATGGTTCCCAGCGCGATTCCGCCGATGACCGCGATGAGCGCAGCGCAGATGGCGAGTTCGAGGGTGGCGGTGATTTTTGTCCCCATGATTTCGGTGACCGGCGCGACCGAGACACCTGACCAACCGAGGTCTCCTTGAAGCAGCCCGCCGAGCCACGCGAAGTATTGGACGGGGATGGGTTGGTCGAGAAGGTATCGGGCCTCAAGAGCGGCAACTTCCGCGAGCGACATGGTGGGTGACGCATAGATACCGACGGGGGATCCGGTAAAGCGAGTGAGTGTGAACACCACAACGCTGACGCCCAGCATGATGAAGGGGAGCAGGATTATCCTGCGAATGAGGTAGTCGCGCACCTGCATGTGGGCCTCCGTTGGATCACACGTTGTCGAATACTGCTTGTCGCTGCAAACGATTGCTGTTCAACCTAACAGGTGTTCTCAAAATTGTAAAGTGTAACCCGCGGGACGGGTAGAAGACGTGGTTCATGACACGATTTTTCCGGCTCGGCGCTGGCGTTAGCTGGCGGGAAACGTCACGCGGTCAGGCGACGAATGTCCGCCTCGCTCGGTGTGTAGGCGCCGGACAGGCGGCGAATTTCTGCAAGCACGGTCAATTGTTCGGCCTTGACAACCTCGCCCGACAGGCAGCCGTAATCCGGCGATTGCAGGATTCCGACGTACTCGGCGTTCGCGAGTGCGGGGGCCTGTGTCGCGAGAAGTTCGATGAGCTCGGCGGTGCTGGACGAGAGGATGGCCTGGGTCGCGGCTTCCCACAGGTCGAGGAAGGTGCGGGTGTGCTCGCTGACCGGACCGCCCATCTGAACGAGAACCGTTCCGAGATAGTCGTCGCTCACATCGGTCGACGTCGCCCAGCGACGCAGGCCCGCCTGCTCGGCCGCGACCGCGGTCTCGGCGTTGAGTACCGACCCCTGAATCGCGCCGTCTTTGATCGCGTCGAGGCGCTTGGGCGTTGCCCCCACCGCCTCGAATGTGATGGTCGAGTGGTCGACCCCGAGCGAAGCGAGCATCTGCAACAACAGAATCGCAAACCCTGAACTCATGACATCCACGCCGAGGGTCGACCCGGTGAAGTCCTCGACCGACTCAATGTCCGACGAGGTATACAGCGCGAGTCGCAGTCCGCGATCGATCGGCCGCAAAAACTGGACGTCGAGTTGTTCTTTGAGCGGGTTGTTGGCGGTGGTGGCGTAAAGCAAAACGTTGTCGGGGCTCGTGATGGCAATGTCCATCTCGTTGCTTCGGAGCGATTCGAATTGTCCGGGTGACGATTGGACGCGTTGCGTTTCCCATTCGATTCCAAAGCGAGTGTTAAGGTCCAGCGCCCGCGCGACGGCAAGGACGGGGGATTCGCTGAACTGGCCAATGCGGATCAGGTGTGACATCGGACTCTCCTCGGGTTGTGGTCGTCGTGACGGCTATTCTCGCCGCTGCTGCCCCAAATCGTGGCCACGGGCTAGTCTGCTCAGAATAGCGCAAACGATTGCCGAACTTTTGCGGAAACGTCGCGAACGGCGTCGTCCTCCCCGCGAAAGTGAACATGGCAGACTTGCGCTGTGCGTGACGTCATCATCCTCGGAAGCACCGGGTCCATCGGAACCCAGGCGCTCGATGTGGTGCGCGACAACCCGGATCGGTTTCGTGTGGTGGGGCTCGGCGCTGGTCAAAACCGAGAACTCGCCGAGGCGCAGGCCGCCGAATTCGGCGTGACCAATGTGGCGTTTGGTGCCGAGGACGCGGTCGCACTCATCGAATCGACTCGCGCCGACGTCGTCCTGAACGGGATCACCGGTGCGGTCGGGCTGGCTCCGACGCTGGCCGCGCTTAAGTCCGGTGCCATGCTGGCGCTTGCCAACAAGGAATCGCTCATCATCGGCGGCTCGCTCGTCAAGGACTCGGCGAAACCGGGGCAACTCGTTCCCGTCGACTCGGAACACTCGGCGCTCGCGCAGGCGCTGATGGCCGGCACCCACGCCGAGGTCGCCAAATTGATCGTGACCGCCAGCGGTGGACCATTCCGGGGTTTCACCCGCGAACAACTGTCGACAGTGACCCCAGCCCAAGCCGCGAAACACCCGACGTGGAACATGGGTTCGGTCATCACGACGAATTCGGCGACGCTCGTCAACAAGGGCCTCGAGGTCATCGAGGCGCACCTGCTGTTCGACATCCCGTTCGACCGCATCGAGGTCACGGTTCACCCGCAGTCCGTCGTTCACTCGCTGGTCGAGTTCGTCGACGGGTCGACGATGGCGCAGT
>JAULYU010000229.1:0-2911 GCA_032117735.1 Microbacteriaceae bacterium | reverse complement strand
ACCGGTCCCCACACCGTGATGACCCGCCCGGTGCTGGTCGGCGGGGACTCCTCCGAGGAATCAGCCGGCGTTATCTGGTGGACGCTGCGCACCGCGGTCACTCCCGCCAACGCGTTCGCCCAGGCGTGCATACCGTCCGATTCGGCGATGGCGTAGATGCGTCCAACGGATTGCGGGCTTAACTTCAACACGTCGTCGGTCAAGAACGCGACGCTGGCGTCCGCCACCAAGACGTCGACGGGGTCGCTGGTCACGCGGGCGATCACCTCGGGCACCGAGTCAACACCCCAGCGCACGTCCGCCCAAAGTCGAAGGACGTCCAGATCGCCGAGGCGCGTGGACGGCCCCAACATGCCGATGGTGGTCACGGCATCTCTCCTTCGGTGGCGATCATCATGTGCGATGCACCGATCGCCGACAGCACCCGGTCCACTTCGAACGCCGTCACGAGAAGCGTCAGTGCGGTGCCCCCGCCGAGTCCGCTCTCGACAACGGACAGAACGATCGCGTTACGCGCGACGGCGAAGGGCGGGAAGAGTTCGTCGGCATCCACCGCCCAGAGTTCGATCACCGAACCACGGACGATGGTCGTGGGCGGGCTGATTCCGAGCGGCACGGAAACGTGTACTCGGGATTCGGGAGTCGCCTCCAGCATGCGCGCTGCAATGAATTCGCCTCCGCCGATGTCGACCCCCGCGACGCGGCCGATTACGTCTTCGGCGACGAGAAGGGGTCCCGTTGGTGCCGGGCTGACACGTCCTTCGCGCAGGGATTCGGCGGTGATGATGGTTCCGGCGGGGAGAAACGTGGCCGCCATCACGATTCGATCGCCCGGAGCGGAAGACCGAACCACGAAAATGACCCCGACGATGCTCGAGACGATGAGGACCAATCCGACGAGTGTCCGTGAGGTTTGGGTGAGGCGTTGCACGAGAGACTTGACAAATGACATGGCACATCCTTTCTGGAACTATCGTCAAAGGTTCCGACGTCGACCAGTCAGAGTTATCCCCAGTTGAGAGGATTGCCTCCCGGGCCGCGCGCACCGATGGCAGGCTACGACCATGGTCGATGATTGGTTGCTCTCCCTGCCCGATGTTGCCGAGTCTCTCGGTTGTTCGCACGACGACGTGGTGGCGCTGATTGCCGGTGCAGAACTCGCGGTTGCCCCCGGCACAGTTCGGCGCGTGGCCCACTCCGAACTCCGTCGCTATGTCGCCCACATGCAGAGCAGTGCTCTCGCGCTGGGGGTGTCCCCTCTCTCGGTTCCGTCCCTCGTTGCCTCACAGCCGATTCGTGTCGGTGACGAGGACCAGGCCGCACGCTGACCACGGCACAACCACTCGCCCGCGCGGGGTGGTCAACGACAGCGCGTCCCGCCACACACCCGTGATCCGCCCCGAGACTCCCCCGTGGTTCTGAACGACGACGACCTCCGCGGCACGTCGTTCGAGTTCGCGAAGAACCGCACCGAACGGAACCAACTCGAACAGGTGAGGGGGCGAGTGGCGACAACCGCACGCTCCGGCTGCCGTCGCCCTGTGGATGGCGGTGAAGTGGACGACCACTCTGTCGGACGAACCGCACAGCACTCCGTCAAGCCACATCATGCCGATTCGCCGCACGTGAATGCGCTGAGACAGGCCGACGGCGACCACGCTGACCGGACAGTTCTGCGCCAAGTCGAGTAGCGCGTCGCGCAGGTACGATTGCGCTCGACGATTACGTTCAACTTCTCGTTTTTCATCGAAAACGATGTTCTGCACCTCGGAATCCCACAGGGACCCGAGGCCCAAAAAGTTTTGATTTTCGGTCATATGTCGAAGAATATGTACCACCAGTATCCTCCGTCGAGTTATCCACAGATTCGAACAACCTGGCTCACGCTCTCGCAAACTGCGACAAGGTTGTCCCGTCGCGGGGCGCCGCCTCGGCGATGAATTCCGCCAATGGAAACGAGTTCAACAATGACGTCAACTGTTTCGTCCTCCGACAAACCTCGACCGAATCGCTCGCAGTCCGTCGAGTTTTTTGATTCCCAACCCACGCCGCGATCGGAACTACCGGACCCGACCGCCACAATCGAAAAACTGGCTTTGCTCGGTTGCGAAATTATTGCGGGCGTCCGATCCGTCGACCACATCGGACGGTGGGTCACCGAGGATGTGTATCGAGTGCTCGCCGAACGGTCCGTTGCCGTCCGCCAGACGCGCGCGGGTGCGGAAACCCGCCAGCGCCCGCACATCTCCGTCGGACTCACCGTCGTGACCGAACCCCGAGACGGGATTGTCGAAGGCGTTAGCCTGGTCCGAATCGGCCCGCGCACGCGCGCAGTGTGCATTCGGCTCGAGGGCCTCGACCATCGCTGGCGTGCCAGCGCTTTGGCTTTGCTCTAGTTGTCGAGCGGCTGACCGAACGCGCCTCGGGCTCCGCCACCCTTGGCGGGAGGTTGAACCGGCCCGCGACGCGGACGCAAGCGTTCCGTCGGCGCGGGCTGGTTGCCCGACTGGCCGCGAATCATGATGTCTCCGTCTTCGTTGGGGGCGGAATACGACAGTTCCGCGGTCGGAACCGGGGCCGGGGCGATCGCGGGCGACTGAACCTGGGTGACGCCTCCGGCGGGGACGACCTGGACGTCGAGGTTGAAGATGTACCCCACCGATTCCTCGCGAATCATGCCCATCATCGCTTGGAACATCGTGTAGCCCTCGCGCTGGTACTCGATGAGCGGGTCGCGCTGGGCCATGGCCCGCAGCCCGATACCGTCCTTGAGGTAGTCCATCTCGTAGAGGTGGTCGCGCCAACGGCGGTCAACGACCGACAGCACCACTCGTCGTTCGAGTTCGCGAATCGCGCTCTCGCCCAGTGACCCCTCGCGAATCCCGTATTGAACCATCGCGTCGGAAATCAG
>JAULYU010000228.1:0-1934 GCA_032117735.1 Microbacteriaceae bacterium | reverse complement strand
TCCTCTCGGCGCGCGAGCGCGGGGTGGCCGTGATCTTCATCACGCACAACCCGCATCACGCGTTCCTCGTCGGCGACCACTTCTACCTGCTCAACCGTGGTCGCATGACCGCGTCGTTCGTGCGGGAAAAGGTCCAGCTCGACGAACTCATTCAGGCGATGGCGGGTGGGGCCGAGCTCGACACCCTCACGCACGAAATCAGCGTTATCCGTCAGGACTAGGGTCCGGACACAGTGCAGCGGCGTGGGGAAACCCGCGCCGCTGTCTGGTTAAGCGCCTACTTCTCGACCAGCGTCACTTCGAACGAATACAGGTCGGGGCGGTAATAGTGTGAGCCGTATTCGATGCCGACACCCGCGTTGTCGAACGCGGCGCGTTCCATCGTGAGCAGTGCGGTTCCGCGGTCGGTGTCGAGGAGTCCGGCCTCGGCGGTGTTGGAGGTCCGGGCGCCGATTTTCTGTTTAGCCACGCGGATGGTGACACCGCGCCCCCGGAGGATTTCGTAGAGCCCCAAGTCACGAAGTTCCTGTTCGGTGATGTCGAGGAACTGTTCCGGAAGCCAATTTTCGAGCACCGCGACGGGGACGCCGTCGGCGACTCGAAGGCGCTTGATGTGGAGGACGGGCGACCCGAGAGCGACACCGAGTCGGTCGGCGACGGTGTCGTTGGCCTTGTCAACCGAGTACGACAACAGCACCGTCGTCGGAACCTTTTCCCCTTTCGCCAAATCGTCGAACAGCGATGTGAGTTCTAACCCGCGCGTTACCCTCCCGTGGACGACCTGGGTGCCGATTCCGCGTCGACGGACGAGAAGCCCTTTGTCGACGAGGTCCTGAATCGCCCGGCGAATGGTCGGACGACTGAGATTGAGGCGTTCACCGAGAGCGACCTCGTTTTCAAGGCGCGCCCCCGCCGGAATCGCGCCGTCCAGAATCGCCTTTTCGAGGCGCTGCTCGACCTGGTAATACAGCGGAATCGGGCCGTTCCGATCGAGGTCGGCGAACAGGGTTTCCATAACGTTGGTGTTCATCGCGACTCCTCTCGTTAATCAAAACTGCCGTGGTGTCATATTGTACGAACAAATTGACAAACTCGCCGAATGTAACGCTACGCTGGCGTGATGCGCAGTGCCCAACGATTCATCCCCGCTGTTCTGGCCATGGCGTTTTGGGCGACAAATTTCGCGTTTTCACCCGTCGTGCTCGACGCGGTCGGAGCCATTCAACTCACCGGATCGCGCTGGTTCATCGCCATCCTCGTTCTGATTCCCCTCGCCCTCATTACGGAAAAGGTCACCCGCGCGGTCATCGTGGGCGAATGGAAAACCCACGTCGTCCAGGCCCTGCTCGGGTACGTCGGCTACACGCTCCTCTTGTATTACGCGCTCGGAGTCACCTCGCCCGTCACCGCGTCGGTTCTCGTCGCGCTCAACCCCGCCACCATCGCGATCGCCGCGCGGTTCATCCTCCACGAGAACATGTCGGTCAACACCATCGTGGGCATCGCCATTTCCATCGTCGGAGCACTCGTTGTTGTGTTCGGCGGAGGGGTCGCCGGCGGCTTCGCCTTCTCCTACGGCGATGTGTTGCTGCTCATCGCCACGGTTCTGTGGACCGCGTATTCGATGCTCGCGCCCCGGGTCAAGACTCCGCCGATCACCGCAACCGCCGTCCAGGCAACCTTCTCCGCAATCATCATGGTGCCGTTCATGGCGCTCGACATCGCGTGGGGGAACACCGCCTGGTTCACGATGGACGGGTTCGATTGGCTGGGCGTTCTCTGGATCGGGTTGATTCCCTCGGCGGGTGCGTACTTCCTCTGGAACATCTCGTCCGAGTGGATCGGACCGACTCGAACCGGCGCGTTCCTCAACATCATTCCCGTCTTCACTGCTCTGTTCGTCGTCGCATTCGGGGGAACGGTGACCCCGACCC
>JAULYU010000227.1:0-3161 GCA_032117735.1 Microbacteriaceae bacterium | reverse complement strand
ACCCGTTGTTAGCCCTCCACCGAACCAAATCCCAGTGCCGGCACCGACGCCAACCCAGTCCACGATGACGATGACTCCCGAAGACGCCTGGGACGCATTCGCTCAGGTCGCGGACAACAGTTGCCACGAGGCGTACACCGGCTTGGTGGAGGAGGACGTTGCCGGACCCGACGTCGGCAAACTGAAGGTGCGACTCACCTATGATCAAGCGGGCGAGAATTCGTTGGCTAGCATCGCGCCGAACGGGGACGCCGGGATGGTGGAGTACAACGAGTTCTTTGCGTGTGAAGCGGATTTCCTGTTCATGACTCTGGACGAGAACGGGTCGTCCCAGGTGATTCCCGAATATTCGCCCGATTGGCCCATCGACATCACGTTCGACGGTGCAACCGGCACCTACGTCACCGCCCAGGTGATGGAAGACGGTAGCGTTCGAAACCTCGTCTACACCGTAACCAACAATTTGTTTACGTCGGTCGACGATGTTGATCGGGGATCCACGACAACGCTTACCTACGGTCAACCCAACGCCACTCTCACCCAGACGGTCAACGACTTTTGGGACGACTACTGGGGGTACTGAGGACCCGGTTCTAGCGCTTCTTCCGAAGCGTCCGAATCACTGAGGTAACGGTCGGAACACCTCGCTGAGCCGGGAGTTTCCAGCCGAGGGTGACCGACAGCATCCGGATGGTGGTCGTGACGGCTACTCCGACAATGCCCGCAACGGTAACCGTCTGACCGACGGATAGAAGGGTGATAACGGAAACTCCGCCGAGTCCGGCTGCCACCGCATAGAGCGAACCGACCTGCATGAGTTGCATGGGGAGCGCGAGGAGCATGTCCCGCAGGATGGACCCACCAACGGCCGCCGCAACACCGATGAACAGTGCCGGTACGACGGGCAACCCGAACGACAGCGCTTTGGTAGTTCCGATGGCGCCGAAGATACCGATGGTCAGTGCATCAAAGACGTTGATGACCATCTCGATGCGATGAAGCAGCGAAGAGACGAGCATCCCGCCGAGCGCACAGAGAACGGCGGTGACCAGGTACCAGTTCGAGTTGAAGGCGGCGATCTCGGTCGACAGGAAAATGTCGCGCACGATGGACCCACCGAATCCGCTGACGATTCCGATGATGGCGACGCCGAGCAGGTCGAGCTCGGCTCCGCGGTAACGCGACGAGAACATCGCCCCCTGCGCGGCACCGATCCCGACGGCGACCAAATCGAGCCAGGCGGGGATGGCGAACAGCGAGTTCATGCCTCCATTCTCTCGTGTCGCGGGGCGCGGGGCGTTCGCGGGCGCGAGAATGGACAGATGCCCACCTATCGTGACGAAGTCGTGGTGCTTCGCACCCACAAACTGGGTGAGGCCGACCGAATCATCACGATGTTGGGGAAGTCCCGGGGCAAGATACGAGCGGTCGCGAAGGGCGTGCGCAAGACGGGCAGTCGCATCGGGTCCCGGCTCGAACCGTTCATGGTCGCCGACGTTCAGTTCTACGAGGGACGAAACCTCGACACGGTCCAACAGGTGGAAACGGTAACGTCGCTCACGTCGGTAATTGTGGCGGACTATCCGATGTACACGACAGCGTCGGCGATGGTCGAAACCGCCGACAAGTTGACCGACCACGGACACACGGCCGGACACTTCGCGCTCCTCGTGGGCGGTCTGAAAGCCCTCGCCTCGCACGCTCACGACCCGTCCCTCATCCTCGATTCCTACATCTTGCGGGCGCTCGCCCTGGCCGGGTGGACCCCGGAACTCGATGCGTGTGTGGTGACGGGGGATACCGGCCCGCACACCGCGTTCGTGATTTCGGCGGGGGGAGTGGTGTCGGACGCCGTTGCGCCACCGGGAACACCACACTTGCGACCCGAGACCGTCGAACTGCTGGGTGCTCTGCTGGTCGGGAACTGGACGTTTGCCGACGCGACGACGGACGTGGCCCGAGTCGAGGCGCGTGGTATCGTCGCGGCGTACGCGCAGTTCCACCTCGAGCGGTCGATTCGCTCGCTGGGTCACATCGATCGGATGAACTGATGGCCGATTTCTTGCCGCTGGATTACACGGGCCTCACACCGCCGAGCGTTCCGCGGGAACTCGTCCCCGAACACGTTGCCGTCGTGATGGACGGAAACGGTCGTTGGGCGAACGCGCGGGGACTTCCCCGCATCGAGGGCCACCGCGCGGGCGAGGCCGCCCTGCTCGACGTCGTTGCGGGGGCCATCGAAATCGGTGTGAAGCACCTGTCCGTCTACGCGTTTTCGACCGAGAACTGGCGGCGAAGCCCCGACGAAGTCAAGTTCCTCATGGGGTTCAACCGCGAAGTGCTGCGCCGCCGCCGCGACCAGCTCAACGCCTGGGGGGTGCGCGTCCGCTGGGTCGGACGTGCCCCAAAACTCTGGGCGAGCGTCATCTCGGAACTGCGTGAAGCCGAACAGATGACGAGGAAGAACTCCGTCATGACCCTGCAAATGTGCGTCAACTATGGCGGGCGCCTCGAACTCGTCGACGCGATTCGCGACATCGCCGACGGTGTCGCGAACGGCACCATCAACCCCGCGCGCATCACCGAAAAGACGGTGCGGGCGCACCTCTACGAACCGTCGCTGCCCGACGTCGACCTGTTTATCCGGTCGTCGGGCGAACAGCGCACCTCAAATTTCCTACTGTGGCAGAGCGCGTATTCCGAGATGGTGTTCCTCGACACCCTGTGGCCCGACTTTTCGCGCGAACAGTTGTGGCGGGCGATCGAGGACTACGCCCGCCGCGATCGGCGCTTCGGCGGTGCGGTCGATACTCCCGCTCCCCGATAAACTGGCGAGACGCCTTTCTAGAGGAGACCCGTGGCTCAGAACAACCGACTCGATTCCGTCATTTCGCTCGCGAAACGACGGGGATTCGTGTTCCAAGCCGGCGAAATCTACGGCGGAAGCCGTTCGGCGTGGGATTACGGACCGTTGGGCGTCGAACTCAAAGAGAACATCAAGCGCCAGTGGTGGAAGTCGATGGTGCAGAACCGACCCGACGTGGTGGGTCTCGATTCGTCGGTGATTTTGCCGCGCCAGGTGTGGGAAGCATCGGGTCACGTCGAGGTGTTCAGCGACCCGCTCGTTGAATGTCTGTCGTGCCACAAGCGTTTTCGCGCGG
>JAULYU010000226.1:0-5392 GCA_032117735.1 Microbacteriaceae bacterium | reverse complement strand
TCTCGTCGCGATCGCGGGTAAGTGTGACGTCACCGCCCGCAGCGACGAGTGCCTTGACCGCCGAGTGGACGTTACCGGAGCCGTAATCGAGAACGGCAACCGACGGGCGGTCAGCCGCCACTTAGAGAGCGCCCTTGGTCGACGGGATTCCGGTGACGCGCGCGTCGCGTGACACGGCCTGGCCGAAGGCCCGCGCGAAGGCCTTGAATTCGGCTTCGGCGATGTGGTGGGGGTCGCGCCCGTCAAGCACCGTGATGTGAACCGTCAAATCGGCGTTGAGGGCGATCGCCTCGAAAACATGCCGCACGAGCGACCCGGTGAAGTGCCCACCGATTTTGTGCAGCGCGAAGCCTTCGGGTTCGCCGCTGTGGACAAGATACGGACGTCCCGAAATGTCAACGACGGCCCGAGCGAGGGCGTCGTCGAGCGGAACGTGCGCGTCGCCGTACCGGGTGATGCCGGACTTGTCGCCCAGCGCCTCGGTGATCGCTTGCCCGAGCGAAATCGCGGTGTCCTCGACCGTGTGGTGAATGTCGATGTGCAGGTCGCCCGTCGCCTTAATCGTCAGATCACACAACGAATGGCGAGCAAACGCGGTCAACATGTGGTCGAAAAACGGAACTCCGGTGTCGATGGTGGACTGCCCCGAGCCGTCGAGGTCGAGAAACAGTTCGACGGACGATTCGGACGTCTTTCGCGAAATCGTCGCGGTGCGGTGGGTGGCGCTCACCGTCCAATTCTAGCGGCGAGCCGCCCAGCAAACTTCGGGGGCATTCGCTTGGATAATCGGCACGGTGAGGGATAGTTTGGAACGTGTCCATTCGATTCACACACCCCTACAATTCCGCCGCAGAGTTGAATTCGGTTCGCCGCGCGATCGAATCAGGCGTGACGGGCGGTGACGGGCCATTCACGATGTCCGCAGCGTCGCGTCTCACGCAAATGCTTGACGCCGCCCATGTCGCAATTGTCACGTCGGGAACCGACGCCGCGGAACTCGCGGGAATTGTGGCGGATTTCGGGCCCGGCGACGAGGTCATCGTTCCGTCTTTTCAATTCCCCTCAGCCGGGCTTTCGGTCGCGTTGCGTGGCGCAACACCCGTGTTCGTCGACGTCGACCCTCGAACCGGAAACATCGATATCGAGCAGGCGCGGGCCGCCGTGACGGTCAACACGCGAGCGATCACGTTTGTCAGCTACGCCGGCGTATCGGCGGATACTGTCGCAATTCGACAGATTGCTCACGAACACGACTTGATTGTGATTGAAGACAACTGCCATTCGCTGGGCGGCACTCATGCGGGTGAACCGATGGGGCGCTGCGGCGACCTCGTGCTGCATTCGTTTCACGCGAGCAAAAACATTTCGTGCGGAGAAGGTGGGGCGCTCGTCGTCAACAATCCGAAATTCACCGAGCGAACCGAAATCGCCCGCGAGAAGGGAACCAATCGCAACCGATTCCTTCGCGGCGAGGTTGATCGTTACACCTGGGTCGATTTGGGGTCCAACTATCTGCCGAGCGATGTGCAGGGGGCGATGCTGGATTCGCAACTCGCGGACTACGACATCATTCAGCATCGACGAATGTCCGCATGGGCCTCCATCGATGACGGGATTAGGGAGTGGGCTGCCAACTCGGGCGTATCGGTGATGGACGCGGGGGTTGGAAACAACCACACCGCACACCTTTTTTACGTCCTGATGCCGAGCCAGTTACAGCAGCGGGCGCTCATCGAGCATCTTGCGTCGCACAACGTGCCGGCGGCAACTCACTTTCAACCGCTGCATTCCTCCGAAGCGGGTGAACGTTTGGGGCGATCGTTCGATTCCGGAGCGAACGCAACGGAATTCGCGTCGAGAATTGTGCGTTTGCCGATGCACGCTAATCTCGAACCTGCCGACGTCGAGTTGATCATCGACAGCGTGACGTCGTTCGAGGTTCGCGCCTAGCGCCCCAAGACGACCGTTCGGTACTCGGTCGGAGTCATCACCCGTCGCCCGACTAAGCCAACAGCGTGGTGAACTCGTTCCACGAGTTCGGAGTTGGTTGCCAATTGTTCGCGCCGATGGTCTAGATAGATTCCGTCTTCGAGGCCGACGCGAACACCACCGCCCGCCGCAATTGCCATCAGTGTTGCCGTGACCTGCGCATCCCCCAGACCCGCGCCACTCCAGTGTGCGCGGGGTGGCAGTCGGTCAATCGCCAATCCGAACTCCGTCGGCGTCGCTTGAATTCCAGCGATGTTTCCCACGAAAATGTTCGCGGGAAAATCACCGGTCAAAATACCTTCCCGCTGCAGAACGTGCGCGAAATTGACCATTCCCAGATCGAAGATTTCGAGCTCGGGGACGATGTCGCGGTCACGCATGATTGTCGCCAACGCGCGAATGGTCTCGGGTGAATTGAGCGACGCGCCGTCAAGGAAGTTGAGAGACGACATCGTGAGCGACGCAACCTCCGGTTTGATGTCGCCATCGAGTGCGAGCACGTCGGCGCGCTTTTCCAACTCGGAAAAATGCCGCCCGGACGTCGACACATTGATCACGAGGTCGGGATGGCGTTCTCTAATCCTGGTGATGATGTCGGCATAGACATTTCGATGCCACGTGGGGACGCCGTCGTCATCGCGTGCGTGGAGGTGGACCGCCGAGATGCCCAGGGACACGGCGGACGAAACGTCATCGGCGATCTCGGCTGGTGAAATCGGAACGTGTGGCGTCATTGCCTTTGTCGGAATCATTCCCGTGGGAGCCAGAACCACCGGGACCGGTGTATCTAGTTGTTCACGCAGTAAGGGCATGTCGTGTCCCACTCCTCCGCTGTCGTGAATTCGCGGGCCGGATTTCCTGCCACCACGCTATACGGGGGAACCGACTTCGTCACCACGGCACCCGCACCGACAATCGCGCCGGCGCCAACCTCAAGCCGCGGAAGTACAACCGCACCAGAGCCGATGAACGCCCCGGCTCCGACAATTATCTCTCCAGCCAGTGTCACACCGGGTCCGATGTGCGCAAAATCTCCGATCGACGTGTGGTGTCCGATTGACACAGCACGGTTCACATTCGCAAAACACCCGATGCGTACTTTCGCAGCGACCACCACCCCCGCGTTGACATACGCACCGTGGTGAATCTCGACCGACGTCGCAAGGGTCGACGTGTTGTCACAGAGCGACACCGGGTTGCTCCAACCCGAACGGGACGCGGCATCCGCGGTTGCTTTCCGCGCTTCGGCCGAACCCGTACCAAGGACGAATTCGACCGTGCGATCAAGCACCGCGGATTCCACGATGTACCCGGGCAATTCGGAATCCGCAGTGCCGACGTTATCAACACAGATTGGTTGACGACCGGCACGCGCGACAGACTGAGCGATATCCCATACATAGGGGGCCGCGACGCCAACGACTCGTAGCGAGTTAGCGCTCATCGCAGTTTTTCCAGCGCGTCCCGAACGGTTGCGGGTTCAATTTCGTAGTTTCGCGAGGTGCCCTCGCGAAACGCTGCGATGTCGTGAAGAGAGGAACCTCGCGCGGCGAGAACCGAATTGTGGTACGTCTCAGCCCTGTCTTTGTGAAAGGTTGGCTTGTTTTGCACCATAACGAGCCGTGAGCCTCGGGGCATAAACATGGACCAGGTCAGTGCGCTTCCCTGCTCCCCCAGCATGTCGGTCGTTGACGTCACCAATTTGATTTGCGCGTCCAGGCTCATTTTTTCCGGAAGGACTGTCTCGTACCCGAATTCTTCGGCGAGCGCGGTGAGTTCGTGACGATTGGCGCAGCCGCCGCGTTTACCCGACGTATGGTCCCGGGCGAAATAGACCCGCCGTGGCGAAGAGTTTCGGGTCGCACCCGTGAATCGCGCGACAAATTCGTTCAGAGAGTGCGGGTCCGATCGAGCGGAACGCGATTCCGGTTGCAGGTGAGTGGGGACGATGAGTTCGGGCACCCGCACGAGGTGCTCGGCGATGTCCGGAGAGACCCGCGTAATGCGTTCCGGAGAAGAGCCACATCGCCGCAGAAGCTCGGCGTCGTCCCACCGCGTTGCTCCCGCGATGATGGTCATCGAATCGTCGAAACTCGACAGTGCGCTGACGCGGGGAGCAATCTGAAGCAGCCAGTGCCCGAACGCCGTCGACCGGGTGAGGGCCAACCCCGCACGTTCCGATACCTCGGACGTCACCCATCCGTCGATGGTGAATTTGTAATTTGGTGTCCCGAAGTAGGGGCCTTTGAGCAGGGTTCCGTCCTCGAGCATCACCGCGCCATCGGGCGCGACGATAGCGTTTTTCACCGAGATCAGCCACGGCCCGATCGACTTTTCCCGCAAAACGTCCTGATCCTGCATTCGCCATTGACCATTGTCGAATACCCGGTGGTTTTCGGCCGTGGTGTCGACGACGGTGACGTCTGGTCGCAAGATGACCTCGACCCCGCGAGGAAGCACCGAGCCGTTTCGGAGAGCAGAATCGATGTCGAACTGCCCGCTCTGGGTGAATCGGCTTCGGGGGCGCGAGGTGGGGACGGTGTGCTCGGCCACGCGGATTGTGGCCGACGGACGAGCGAATGTCGCGAGTGGTTCGAGCGTCTTGGACTCGAGAGTGACGACCGCGGCCGTCCCGACCGCCTGGGCGAGACTCGCCACGGACATCCGGTTCACTTCGAGCAAGGTCGCCCCCGAGGATTCGTGGGCAAATCGTGAGTCCACCATCGATTTCGACGTGCCTCGCGCACCCGATGTCGCATCGGACATCAGATACACCTTTCCGGTCGCTTTCGTCTTTCCGTCGCTGAAGAGTTGTGTGAACTGCTGCACGCTCGGGTCTGCCAGTTCCGCGTTGGGGATTCGCGCGAACACAGCCGCCCCGACTCGGTGAGCGGCGCCACGGTCGATTAGTACTCCGGCGAAATTGAGTCCGCATGCGACAAAGACCGGCCCGAGGGGGAACGGTCCCGAATTCGCAAAGACGGGAAGCCCTGGTTTTACCGCCCCGAGCGACGCCGCGCGAGGACCGATTGAGGACACGACGTCCAGCATCGAGTTGGGATGCCCGATGACGAAGCCATATTCACCGTCGAGGATTTTCACCTCCGTCTCGGTGAATTTCTGCCAACCGCAACCGAACCGGTCGCTCACTATCCAACGTCCGCCGACGTTGACCGACCCGTCCGGAAAAACGGTCGCGTTGGCAATTGAAATTACCGTTGGTCCGAAGTCGTCATCCGCAAGAATTCTGACGAACGATGGCCAGGTGGCGCTTCGGTCGAGAGAGAGCGCTTGGACTCGGTGTAGCACACCTCGAATCCGCCCGATTTTCGCCACAGCGGAATTCTATCCGTCGTGGGCGATTCGCGACATCGCGTCGAGGAATGCGGTTGTCTCGTCCTCG
>JAULYU010000225.1:0-2114 GCA_032117735.1 Microbacteriaceae bacterium | reverse complement strand
CGACCTTGCGAGCCAGGGGGTCAAGCTTCTTGTTATCGCCTGCAACACCGCCTCGGCGGCGATGTTCCGCGACGCGAAAGAACGCTACACCGACCGACTCGGGATACCGGTGATCGAAGTGATCCGGCCTGCGGTGCAGACCGCGGTCGCTCGAACGCGCTCGAAAAGGATTGGCGTGATCGGGACGGTCGGCACCATCAAGTCGGGCGCCTACCAGGACTCGTTCGTCGCCGATCCGTCGATTGAGGTCACGGCGGTGGCCTGTCCCCGATTCGTCGAGTTTGTCGAGGCGGGAATCACGAGTGGCGACGAACTCTTCGCCGTCGCGAATGAGTATTTGGCGCCGCTCAAGGCTGCCGAGGTGGACACCGTTTTGCTCGGATGTACGCACTACCCGTTGCTCTCGGCCGCGATTCAATACGTGATGGGACCCGAGGTTTCGCTGGTGTCGAGCGACGATGCCACCGCGTACGAGGTGTACCAAACGCTCGTCACCCACGACCTGTTACGAACGGACACGTCACCGCCGAGGCACTCCTTCGAGACGACCGGCGGCGACCACGAGCGGTTTCGTTCACTCGCCCATCGCTTCCTCGGATTGGAAATCGATCGCGTCGAAGAGTTTCCGACCGGTGCCATCGCACTGCCCACCCCATCCGAACTGGAGAACAACGACTCATGACACGCATCGACGGACGCACCAACTCCGAGCTTCGACCCGTCGTGATCGAACGGGGATGGTCGGCGCAGGCGGAAGGCAGTGCGCTCATATCCTTCGGTAACACCAAGGTCCTCTGCACCGCCTCCTTCACGAACGGCGTCCCCCGCTGGATGGCGGGCAAGGGTAAGGGCTGGGTGACGGCCGAATACGCGATGCTGCCTCGTGCAACGAACGACCGTAACGATCGCGAAAGCGTGAGAGGAAAAATCGGTGGGCGAACCCACGAGATTTCTCGACTCATCGGACGTAGCCTCCGTGCGGTGGTGGACATGAAGGCTCTCGGCGAAAACACTATTGTCATCGACTGTGATGTGCTTCAGGCCGACGGGGGAACCCGCACCGCGGCGATCACCGGTGCCTACATCGCCCTTCACGACGCAATCGAATGGGGCCGAGCGAAAGGTTTCATCGGAAAGAATTCGGTCGCGTTGATTGATTCGATTGCCGCAATCAGCGTGGGAATCATCGACGGAGCCCCGATGTTGGACCTGCAGTACACCGAAGACGTGCGCGCCGAAACCGACATGAACGTCGTCGCAACGGGACGAGGGCTTTTCGTTGAGGTGCAGGGAACCGCGGAGGGTGCGCCCTTCGACAAGTCGGAACTCGATGCGCTGTTGACGCTCGCCACCGATGGCACCGCGCGCCTGACGGAAATCCAGGCGGCGACCTTGGCGGTGTCGTCCACATGATGACGCTCGTCGTGGCGACGCACAACGCGCACAAGCTAACCGAAATCTCGCTCACGCTCGGCGCCCTGATTGGGCCGGGGATCGAACTTGTCGCAACGGATGGTCCCGCACCCGTCGAAGACGGAAAGTCGTTCGTGAAGCGTTCCGCCATTCGGGACAGCCGTCACTCGCGGATGATTCCGGAATCTGCGTCGATGCCTTGGATGGCGCTCCCGGTATTTTCTCATCGCGATACTCGGACGCCGGAACGGACGCCGCAAACCTCGCACTGCTGTTGGAGAAAATGAAGGGCGTGAAGGACCGTTCCGCTCGTTTTGTCTGCGCGGTTGCTTTTGTCAGTAACGACGGGGAGCGCGTCGTGCAGGCGGAATGGCCCGGCGTGATCCGCGCCGCCGCCAAGGGGAACTCCGGATTCGGATACGACCCGATTTTCGCCCCCGCGGGTTTCACCCGAACCGCCGCCGAGTTGTCATCGCTGGAGAAAGCGGCGTTTAGTCACCGCGCCCGCGCACTGGGGCTCATCGCCCCCACCATCAACCGTTACGCACAGGCGCTCGGATAACATGGCCCGCACGTCGACCCGCATCGCTCTGGTATCCCTGTTGGGTCCCGCATTTGTGGCGGGGGTTGCCTACCTGGACCCGGGAAACGTTGCGGCCAACATCACCGCCGGAGCGCAACTCGGTTTTCTCCTGATGTGG
>JAULYU010000224.1:0-1564 GCA_032117735.1 Microbacteriaceae bacterium | reverse complement strand
TGCAGACCGCCGGTATTCGCATCGGAGCAGGAACGGTCATGACCGAGACCGGTGAGTTGTCGATTGTGTCCGGAACGCCTCTCGCGAGCCTCGCCGACATTCGTTCGGTACCCGTTGCGATTCCGTTTAAACCGAGCGTGCCGACCACCACCGTGCCGAGCATCCCCACGCTGCCGACGATTGAGGTCAACCCTCGACCTGCGGGAGTGTGGAGTTGGGACGAACTCAACGGTGGCGAATGTCTCGATGACTACGACGACGCAAACCCGTTGACGAACGACGCATTCCAGGATTCGTACACCGTTGTTGATTGTGCTGACCCGCACGAGGCGCAGTTGGTTCGTGTTGGTGATCTGCGAACGGACGCGGGAATCCCGATTTATCCCGGCGATTCCGCCGTCGGCCCTGTTGCCATGGGCGAATGTTTCGCCACGGGCATCATCAAAGCGTCCGCGTATGCGACCTACCCGACGCTGTCGTCCGATGTGCGTTACCCCACGAGCCAAACCCAGTGGAACAAGGGCGATACGTTCTACTACTGTTTCGCGCACACCAACCCGGTTGCTCCGATCACGGGAAGCGTCGCCGGCAAAAAGGTAACCACGGTTGTCCCCGCGGCCCCCGCCGCGTCCGCGTCCAGCCTGTCGTCGTTCGCCTCCGCCGGCGCAACCGCTGCGGCACCGACAACCCGTTCGGTCACGACAATCGGCGAGCTTGCGAGCGTGTCGATTCAACCCGACACCATCACCTCGATCTCGCGGGTCAACGGTGAACCGTCCTTGACGCTCGCAATCACCAAGCGCGCCGACGCGAACACCGTGGATGTGTCCCGCGCCGTCACGGCGGCACTTCCGGCCATCGCCGCTCTGCTCGGAAACGGTACCGAGTTCACCGTCGTGTTTGACCAGGCGCCATTCATCGAAAAGAGCATCGAGTCGCTCGCCATCGAGGGCCTCTTGGGACTGTTTTTCGCGATTCTCGTGATTTTAGTCTTCCTGTTGTCCATCCGTTCGACACTCGTCACGGCGGTGTCCATTCCGACCTCGCTTTTGCTCACGTTCATCGGTATGTGGGCCAGCGATTTCTCGCTGAACATTCTCACCATCGGCGCGGTCACAATCTCGATCGGTCGGGTCGTAGACGACTCGATTGTGGTCGTCGAAAACATCAAGCGGCACCTGTCGCTCGGCGAGGAACGCATGGTCGCAATCCGTACCGGCGTGAAAGAGGTCGCCACCGCGGTCACCGCGTCGACCATCACCACGGTCGCCGTGTTCCTTCCACTCGCGTTCGTGGGCGGATTGTCGGGCGAGCTGTTCCAGCCGTTCGCCATCACCGTCACCATCGCGCTGCTCGCGTCGCTGTTCGTGTCGCTGACTATTGTGCCCGTTCTGGCGTACTGGTTCCTCGGGGACAAGAAGCCGAAAAAGAAGGCGTCCACCAAGCCGGCAAAGGTGGTCAGGTCGGGTTCGGAGGACAACGACTTCTTGCAGCGCAACTATCGCCCGATCGTGCGCTGGACCATCACCCACCCCGTCGCGACGATGCTCGCCGCCGTTCTCAC
>JAULYU010000223.1:0-4949 GCA_032117735.1 Microbacteriaceae bacterium | reverse complement strand
CATCCGCCATCTTGACCTCGGGTAGGAACAACGCGGGGCGAACGAGTTCGGTGATGAGCGCCTTTTTCGCGCGGGCGGGGTGCGCTCGGACAAACCGTGCCGTGTCTTTGATGTGCGCGATTCCGAGAACGTCATCGTTGTCGGCACCGACCACGGGCATGCGCGAAAAACCGGCGGACAAAAACTGTCCCAGCGCTTCGTCGACCGTCATGGTCGAATCGAGCGCCACCATCTCGGTTCGGGCGACCATCACTTCGCGCAGGAGGGTGTCGCCGAAATCAAAAATCGATCGGATGAGGTCGCGGTCCTCTTCTTCGATCGCGTCCGACTCGGTCGCTTCGTCCACCATGCTCAATAACTGGCGCTCGGTCTGGATTGTGGTGCGCGCGCGTCCCGGAGTGACCGCGTTGCCGATACCGACCAACGCAATCGTGATCGGTCCCAACACGAGGCGCAGCGCTCGGACGATTCCCCCGGTCCACCGCGCGATGGTCATCGGGTGGGCGCGCCCGACGCTGCGGGGGCTGGACCCGACGAGCACGAAGACAATGACCGTCATTGCGATGGCGGACGCCACCAGCGACTGCGTCAGGTCGTAGCCGAGGCTCACAAACGTCAGCGCGACCAGGATCGCCGCGAATGTTTCACACAGCGTTCGCACGAAATTGACTGCGTTGAGATGCGCCGGGACGTCCGCCGCAATCGCATCGAAGCGACGCTGCGACTTTCCGACACCGAGGTTGGCGACGTCATTTCGCGAGAGCGACTGATAGGCGGCGTCAATAGCCGCGGTCAACCCGCCGAACGTGATCAGCGCGAGGGCAAGGGCGGCAAACCAGACGGCCATCAGCGGTCTGCTTCCGCGAACGAGTCGACGAGTTGACGCTGCAGCGCAAACATCGCGCGTTCCGATTCGGGGTCGGCGTGATCGAAGCCGAGAAGGTGGAGGATGCCGTGCGACAGCAACCACCGAATCTCGGCGTCGGTCGAGTGCTTCGCAGCAATCGCCTGTCGGGCGGCAACGCTCGGGCAAATCACAACATCGCCCAAAAGTCCCGGGTCGGACGGTTTGTCATCGTTGCCGGGTCGAAGTTCGTCCATCGGGAACGATAAGACATCGGTCGGCCCGGGTTCGTCCATCCATTCCACGTGTAGTTTCTCCATCGCATATTCGTCCACAAACAAAATCGCGAGTTCCGCGTCGGGATGCACCTTCATGTTCGCCATGACGTGGGACGCAAGGCGTCTCATCGCCTCGAGATCGATGTCCTCGGTCGTTTCGTTCGCAATGTCGACACTCACGATTTCGCCCTCTTTCGCGTGACGGATTTCGCGTGCAATTCCTGTTCGTAACGGGTGTAGGCGTCGACGATTTTTCCGACGAGCGTGTGCCGCACGACATCGGCGCTGGTTAGTGTCGCGACGACCACATCGTCCATTCCATCGAGGATCTCGGTCGCGAGTTTCAATCCCGAGATTTCCGACGGCAAATCGACCTGGGTGGTGTCTCCGGTGATCACCATGGTCGAGCCGAACCCGAGGCGTGTCAGGAACATCTTCATTTGCTGGGGCGTCGTGTTCTGGGCTTCGTCGAGGATGATGAACGAATCGTTGAGCGTCCGGCCGCGCATGTACGCAAGCGGCGCGACTTCGACGACTCCTGTCGCGAGAAGTTTGGGGACCAATTCGGGGTCCATCATGTCGTTGAGCGCGTCATACAGCGGGCGCAGATACGGATCGATTTTCTCCGTCAGTGTGCCCGGGAGGAAACCGAGACGTTCGCCCGCTTCGACGGCTGGTCGGGTCAGGATAATCCGCGTCACTTCTTTGCGCTGCAGGGCCTGCACCGCCTTCGCCATCGCCAGATACGTCTTGCCCGTTCCCGCCGGACCGATACCAAAGGTGATGGTCGAGTGTTCGATCGCGTCGATGTACGCCTTCTGTCCGGCCGTCTTCGGACGAATTGTTTTGCCTCGGGCCGACAGGATTGCCTCGCCCAACACACCCGAGACGCTGCCACCGGCGCGGGTAATGGTCGACCCTTCGACCACATCACTGTCGGCGAGGTCGACGCCGTGGGCGATCATGTCCATCAACTCGCGGATGTGGCCCTCGACGCGGGACACCTCGCCCTTCTCGCCGTCAACCGAAATCACGTTGCCGCGCGAGTGAATTGACACGGTCGGGTAGCGCAGTTCGAGTGAATTGAGAAAGCGGTCCTGTGGACCGAGGAGTCGGACCATCGCAATACCGTCGACCTCGATGTCGAGTCGCGTGACGTCACTCTTGGCCAAGGGAACCTTCCGACAATCCGCCGGCGAGGACGTGTGCGTGGACGTGGAAAACGCTTTGGCCGGCGTTGGCCCCGGTGTTGAAAATCAAACGAAAGTCTCCGTCGGTGTGTTCCGCCGCGAGGTCGCGCCCGACCGCCACCATCTCGGCGAGTAGCGCGGGGTCTCCCGCGGCCAGTTCCACCACGTTCGCGTACGCCTCGGTTTTGGGAACGACGAGAAGGTGGAGCGGGGCGCGGGGGGCGATGTCCCGAAACGCGATGATTCGCTCGGACTCGAAGACGATGTCGGCGGGGATGTCCCGCGCGATGATGGAAGAGAAAATGCTCATTTGGGTAAGTCTATCGCCGTCACCATGCGCCACCGAGGGCGAGAAGAGCCGCGATTGCGGCCGGACCCGCGGTGGAGGTTCGAAGGATTGGCCCGTCGAGGCGAACCGGAGTCGCGCCCAACGCGCGAAGGGTGTCGATTTCCGCGTCCGAGATACCGCCCTCGGGTCCCACGACGATTCCGATGGTGGTCGGTTGCCCCGCGGCCGCGAACCAGCGCGACAGCGATTGTTCGCCCCGCGGGTCGAGCACAATCCACGCCGCGTCAGGTTCGCTCGCATAAATTCCGGGAGTGGACACGGGTTGGGTGACGACCGGAATTCGACTGCGCATCGACTGTTTCGACGCCTCCCGAACAATGGCGGTCCAGCGCGCGACGCCCTTGGCGACCTTGTCTCCGACCCACTTCGACACCGAGCGTTCGGATTGCCACGGCACCACGACGGACACCCCCAGTTCCGTCGCCGCCTGAACGGCGAGTTCGTCGCGGTCGCCTTTCGCCAACGCTTGCGCCAACACGACGCGCAGCGTCGGTTCGGCGTCACGGCGGGGGTTCTCGACAGAGCATTCGACCCGGGACTTGTCGGCGACGATGACGGTCGCGTCCGCGCGCCAACCGTTCCCGTCCGAGACCTCAAACCGGTCCCCTAATCGAACCCGGGCCACCTGAACGGCGTGCCGCGCCTCCTCACCAACGAGGTCGACTGTTCGCGTCGCGGCCGTCAGCGCCTGCTCGACGAAATACAGGTTTGCCATTATTCGGTGAAGAACCGATCGCGGAGTTTGGCGAACAGCCCCTGCCGGTGCTCGGCGAGGTGAGGAGTTGTCGCGGGTCGAAGCGACGCAAATTCCTCCATCAGTTTCGATTCCTTCGAGTTCAGTTTGGTGGGGGTCATCACCTGGACACCGAACTTGGCGTCTCCGCGGGCGCTGCCGCGAAGGTGTCCGACTCCGCGGTTCTTGACGACAACGACGTCACCCGACTGGGCTCCCGGCTTGATGTCGAACGAGATGGCGCCGTCGAGTGCCTCGAGCGTAATCGAGGTCCCCCGAACCGCATCGACCATGTCTATTTGGACGGTGGCGAGAAGGTCATCGCCCTGACGTGCCCAAACCTCCGACGGAGTGACGTGGAATTCGACGTAGACATCGCCGGCCGGACCGCCCGCCTCGCCGACCTCTCCGACGCCGCGCAGCTGAACGCGCTGTCCCGTCTCGATTCCGGCGGGAATGTGAATGTCCAAAGTGGTGCGCGCCCGAACACGTCCGTGGCCGGCGCAGGTGGGACAGGGCGCCGCGATGACGGTGCCGTATCCGCGGCAGGACCCACACGGTGTGGCGGTAACAATGTTTCCCAGGAGGCTGCGAACCTGGCGCTGAACGGATCCGCTACCGCCGCACACGTCGCAGCGCGAGGGGTTCGTTCCCGGCGAACAGCACGACCCGTCGCAGGTCTCACAGACAACCGCAGTGTCGACCTCGATTTCGCGGTCGCCCCCGAAGATGACGTCAACCAAGTCGATGTCGACGCGCAATAGTGCGTCGTTACCGCGCTGGGCGCGACTCACCGGCCCGCGGGTTTGACCGCCTCCGAAAAACGCGTCGAAGACGTCCCCCATGTTCCCGAAACCGGGCATTCCGCCCTGCCCGCCCATGTCGTAATTCCGGCGCTGTTCGGGGTCGCCCAGAACATCGAAGGCGTGGGTGACCGCCTTGAACTTGTCTTCGGCGTCGTCCGCCGAGTTCACGTCCGGGTGAAGTTCTCGGGCGAGCTTGCGGTACGCCTTTTTGATCGCGTCCTGGCTGGCATCGCGTGCCACCCCCAAGACCTCGTAGTGGTCCATCAGTCCTCGTCCCCCAGCACTTGCGACAAATAGCGAGCGACCGCGTCGACGGCGGCCATGTTGAGCGGATAGTTCATGCGGGTCGGACCCAAAATCGCGACACGCGCCGAATCCCCACCGGTAGAGGAATAGGCGCGTGACACGATGGCCGCGTCGGACAAGTCGTCGACCATTTCGCGACCGATTCGAACACCGGAATCGTGCGGAGCGTCCCGCATTTCGCCGAAGAGTCGCAGCAGCGTCACTTGTTCTTCGATCGCGTCGAGGACCGGGGCCACGGTTCGGGCAAAGTCGTTATCGGACCGCACGAGTTTCGGTGTTCCCGCAACGATGAGCTTGTCTTTGCGGTGCGAATCGACTTGCGCGCGAAGAGCAAGTCGAACCGCGTCGAGGGCCGGCGCGAGAGCGGGTGGCGCGTCGGTGACGAGCACAGCCATCACCCCGTCAATTTCGCCGAGCGAAACTCCGGCCACAGCGGAGGCGAC
>JAULYU010000222.1:0-5837 GCA_032117735.1 Microbacteriaceae bacterium | reverse complement strand
GTCAATCGTGTGACGCGTTGTTCCGTCCGGCATCACGCACTCCACCGAGCGCGTGCGGGTACACGCCCACGCCTTGCCCTCGGCGCAGGATCGGCACTTTTGGCACGGTGCGAACCACGAGAGGATAACGTGATCGCCCGGTTGAACCGTGGTGACGCCGGCTCCCACTGATTCCACAACTCCGGCACCTTCGTGACCGAGGATGGTGGGTGTGGGCATAGGCCATTCGCTGTCGACCACGTGGCGGTCGGAACCGCAAACTCCCGACGCGCCCATTCGAATCAGCACCTCGCCGGCTTTCGGATCGTCGAGCTCGACAGTAATAATGTCGAGTCGATCAGATTCGCCGGTGTGGACAGCCGCTTTCATCGAACGGGGCATCGGGAGTTTCCTATCTACGGTGTTGTTACTTCTTTGCGGATTCGAGCTCGGTTGGCAAGTCGTAGCCACCGCGCCCTGATGTAGCCGAGTTGAGCAGCGGCGTGAGCAACAAGTGCAACACAAACGCGACCGCGACGGCCGGGACAGACGCGGTGGTCCAGTTGAACAGCGTCTCGGTTTCCAGTGTCATCGGGTTGTACAACCAGAGGTAGGTTCCGACACCCGCGAGGGATGAGATCATCGCCGCGAGGTTGAAACCACCATGGAAGTGGTACCGCGACTTCGCACCCGGTGCATAGAGCGCACCGAGGTTAATCCGTTGCTTGCGCAAGACGAAGTAATCCGCGATGACCGTTCCGCAGACCGCCGAGAGGAAAGCGCCCGAGAAGGTGACGAACAGCAGGAACTGGTCGTACAACAAACCGGGGAAGAAACTCACGATTGCGGCGGGAACCAAGAAGATTGCCGCAAGGAGTTCCCACCGGGTGTTGGCGAAGAGTTTTCCACTCGCCTGACGCAGGGCCAGGGTGTTCGAGTACGTAATCGCTGCGAGAGACGTGATGTTGGCGAACGCGATAAACATCAACGCGAGCACTCCGAACACCGCTCCTCCGGCCGACAACAACCACACCGTGGGGTCCCAGTTGCCGAGCGTCAGTGCCGACGCCATTCCCACCAACTGCGCGATGATGGTCACGACTGCGAGGCCGATAAACGCGGGCCACAGCGACGATTGAGGAGACTTCGTGAGACGCCCGAGGCTTCCCATGATTGGCCACCACGAGAACGCCACACCAAGGTTGAACTCAACGGCGAGCGCGAAGTTCAAACGCGGGTCATCGAACGGTGCGAGCGGGGGTGCGGCCATCAGGTCGGTCCACGTGGTTTGCGTGAACAGGAAGATGATCAGTCCGAGAATCACGAGCGCGAGCCCCGGGGCAACGACTCGGTTGAACGCCTTGATCGTGACGGGGCCTCTGGCAACCAGCGCCCACGCGGCGAGGATGCAAATCAGGGCGAACACCGTGACCAGAATCGAGTTGGGGTCAATTGCGGTGCCAAAAACCTCGTTCGACACCTGCGCGGTTGCCCGACCAAACATCGCCCCCAACAGAGCCGACCATCCGACCTCCGTGAACGTGATGACGGTGAAGAAAATCAGCGCGACCCCACCGAAGCCGAAAATGCTCCGGAGGACCGTGTACTGCTCGACGCCGTAGCGACTGCTGATTACCGTGGTGGCGAGCAACATGATGATGACACCAGCAACGTTGCCGATGAGCATGGCGACGATTCCCTGGCCGAAACCGACCATGAGAGCCGTCGCACCGCCGACCAAGAAGGCCCAGGTGGCGATGGCGAGGCTGACGTTCACCCAGGTGAAGTCGCCGAAACCCCACACGCGCTCGTTTTTGAGAACGGGCAAGGATCCGAATGTTCCTGCTTGACGGACTGCATCTTGAGTTTGTGACATTAGAGGGAAACCACCAATCCGATTGCGAGGGTGACGACGACGATGATCCATGCCGTCCACAGTTCAGTCGACGTGAGTGCGCGGTGTGACTCGTCACCCGCTTCGTCTGACTGAATGACGTCGATTCGACGTTTGAGCTCTTGAGACAGAGCCGCTTCTTGTTGTTGACCGTTCATTACTCTCCTTTGAGTTGTGGTCGTGCATAAACCGCAGCACGGTATCAACCTAGCGCAGCCGCCGCGGTAGTTCTACGGGGTGCGTTGATTTGATGGTGGAACTGTACGGCGGGCATACCCTGTTCAAGCCTCGCGGTTTTAGACACCCGGACGCTGGGCGCGAAGCCCCTCGTCCATCGACTTCCGTGCTGCGGTGACGCTCGGACGCGACGACACCTCGGGGACGCCGACCTGCCAGAACGCGCCACCTTCGGTGAAGTCGTTCGCGCGAACCTTGGTCACGATGACGGCGGTCCGGTCGGCGGCACGGGCTGACACGAGCGCGTCAGCAAATTCGGCGAGGCTGCTGACTTCGTAGGTCTTGGCGCCCATCGCCTCAGCGTGTGCGGCGAAATTGACCCGAGCGTCCGAACCAGTTCCGGTGGAGTCGGCGAGCATGTTGTTGTACGACGCTCCGCCCTGATTCACCTGCAGGCGTTCGATGACCGCATAGCCTTCGTTGTCACAGACAACGAGGATCATTTTGTGCCCGGAGAGCACGGACGCGTAAATGTCCGAGTTCATCATCAGATACGAGCCGTCGCCAACCATTGCATAGACCTCGCCGGTGGGACGTGCCATGGCGGCACCCCACGCACCCGAGATTTCGTAGCCCATGCACGAGAACCCGTATTCGCAGTCGAAGGTCGCGATACCTTTGCTCATCCAGTTGATGTTGAGTTCGCCCGGCAGCCCGCCCGCAGCGGTCAAGACGTAGTCGTCGGGGGTCGCCGATTCGTGCACGAGGCCGACGAGCTGGCCATAACTGGGCGGCCACACGCCGTCGTCGGCCGTGCGGCTGTTCACGAAAGCGGTGAGGTCCGCGCGCAACTCGGTTGCGTTGGCTGTCCACGCGGAGTCTGCGGTCCAGTCGCCCAGGGCGGCACTCATTTCCGTGAGCGCTTCACGAGCGTCGGCAACGACCGGCAGCGACCGGTGCTTGATCGCATCAAACCGAGCCGCATTCACGCCGATGAACTGTGCGTCGGGTGCGAAAAGTGTCCACGAGCCTGTCGTGAAGTCTTCGAGGCGCGTTCCGACCGCGAGCACGACGTCGGCTTTGCTGACGACCTGGTTGGCGGCATCGGCTCCGGTCACACCGAGCGGACCCGAGTATCGCGGGTGGCTCGCGAGCAACGAGGATTTTCCCGCAACCGTCTCAACGACAGGAATTCCGAACTTCTCGGCAAAATCGGCGAGTTCCTGTTCGGCGCGCGAATAGTGCACGCCGCCACCGGCGATGATGACGGGACGTGTGGCGGAACGAAGAGCGGCAACAGCCCGTTCGAGGTGACCGAGGTCGGGCCGGGGCCGGGGGCTTTCGTGAACGGTGACGGTGAAGAAACTCTCGGGGTAGTCGTAGGCCTCGGCGGCAATGTCCTGCGGCAGGCCGATGAACGCGGGGCCACAATCGCCCGGGTCGAGCATCGTCGCGACCGCCTGCGGAAGCGAACTGAGGATCTGTGCGGGGTGGGTGATGCGATCCCAGTAACGAACGACCGGTTGGAAGGCGTCGTTGACCGTGATGGAGGGAACCCCGAAGTGTTCGACCTGTTGCAGAACCGGGTCGGGAAGTCGCGAGACGAACGTGTCGCCCGCGATGAACAACACGGGCAGCCGGTTTGCCATGGCGACACCGGCGGCGGTCACCATGTTGGTCGCACCGGGTCCGATCGACGAGGTACACACCATGATTTGCTGACGACGTGTCGCTTTGGCAAAGGCGGCCGCGGCGAGACCCATTCCCTGTTCGTTGTGGCCGCGCCAGACCGGCAGTTCCTGCCGATGAGTTTCGAGCGAGTGTCCGAGGCTCGTCACGTTGCCGTGCCCGAAAATCCCGTAGACCCCGGGGAATAGCGGCACGTTGGCGCCGTCGACGACGGTGCGCTGCGCGATGAGGAAGCGAACGAGCGCTTCGGCGGTGGTCAGGCGAACGGTCTTATTTGCCACGAGAATCCCCCGCCAGGTCGACAACGGTTTCCCAGGTCTTCGAATCCCACGAATCGATGAGCGCCTGCTGAACGTTCACGACATCGACCGCTTCGCGGAAACTGGGCGAGAACGGTGCATCGGTGGCGAGCGCCTCGAGGAACGAGTAGTCCTCGATGGCGACGAGGTCTTCGAACGCAATCGGGTTCGCCTGACCGGGCGAAAAGACACCGTGGAACGGGAAGCGATCGCCACCAAAGATGGTGGTGTAGCCCGAGCTGGGGTCTTCCGTGAGTTTGTAGTACTGCAACTCGTTCATCTTTTCGAGGTTCCACGCGACCGCACCCTTGGTTCCGTAAATCTCGAACGCGTTCTGGCTCTCGGGTCCGACCATCGTTCGGCTGACCTCGAACGTGCCGGTGGCGCCGTTATCGAAGTGGCAGAGCATTGACGCGAAGTCTTCGTTCTCGACATCGCCCTTGGGGTCTTCCGGTCGACCGCGGCCGTAGTGGCTGGCCGCTCCGGTGGGGAGAGGGCGTTTCGGAATAGTCGTGTTGCGCATACCCACCACATCGGTGATGCCGCCCACGAGGAACTGTGCCATGGACACGGAGTGGCTCAGAATGTCGCTCGTCACGCCGTATCCGGCCTGGTCGAGAATGAATCGCCAGGTCAAGAGACCCAGTTCGTCACTGCCGTACATCGAGATGAATCGACCGCGGTAGTGGGTGATTTTGCCCAGGGCACCCGATTCGATCAAGTGACGTGCATGCATGACGAGCGGTGACCACAGATAGTTGTATCCGACCCCGGTGCGGACGCCGGCGGCCTGTGCCGCGGTGAAGGCGGCCACGGTCTGCTCGGGTTTGCCACCGATCGGCTTTTCGCTGAACACGGCTTTGCCCGCGGCGCAGGCGGCCTCGATCATCGGGATGTGCAGCATGTTCGGCGCGGTGACCCAGATGACATCCACATCGTCGGCGTTGATGGCGTCGTGCCAGTCGGCGACCGCGCGTTGGAATCCGAAGTCGCGAACGGCGCGCTCGCGGCGTTCTTCTTCCGTGTCCGCACAGACCACAAGTACCGGGTCAAACGAACGGTTGGGGAACAGCGACGGGATACGCAGCATCGAGCGCGAATGCGCTTGACCCATCCAGCCCAATCCGAGGACGGCAACTCCAATACGACGGTTCATGTTCAGCTCTTTTCGGTTCGGCCGGCCGCCGTGGTCCACGGCAAACGGGGGTCTTGGGTTTGGGTGTTCCACGAATCGCGGATCCAGTGGTGCGCGGGGTCATCACAGAACGCCATCGTGCGGTCCTCGGCGGGACCGGCGAGGACATTGAGGAAGTACATCGGGTATTCGGGGGGTGCGACGGTCGGACCGTGATACCCCTCGGGAACAACGTACACATCGCCGTCCCGCACCGACAGAGTCTCGTCGACCGAACCGCTCACGGTGTACAAACGGAAGAGTCCGGTTCCGGTGGGGTCTCCGTGGGGTTTGTCGTTCCGACCAATTCGGAAGTAGTAAATCTCTTCGTTGTTGGTCGGGCAGTCCCCGATTCCGTCGTGACGATGCGGCGGCCACGAGGACCAGTTGCCGCCCGGCGTGATGACCTCGCAGACGTTGATTTTGTGTGCGGCGGTGAACGAGCCGGGGGTGGCGATGTTGGTCACCTGTCGAGTAGCTTGACCCGACCCGCGAACTTCGACCGATACGTCGGCCGCCGCAATGTGAGCAACCGGGAAAACCTCCGAGGCGCGCGCGGTGCAGAGGGCTATCTCGCCCGAATCCCCGTTCAGGGTGACGACTGACCCGACGGGTGCATAAATCC